>JBQCFI010000305.1:0-2272 GCA_051959325.1 Ginsengibacter sp.
TAACGCACGAACGATACAGTTTATCGCCCGCAGGTAGGTAGCAGGTAGCTCGCAGGTATATGGAAGGTGGTGTTTAGGTGAATTGTGTGTCTTGTACTGAGTACAGAAAATATCAATAGCTTCTGAACAGCACCTGGTAAATAAAAGCGCTTCCCTGGTTTGAGGACACGATGCAAAATGTGGGAAAAGCTGATTTTATAACTGTCCTGCAGGATGGCAAGCAACCGAAGAAAAGGCAAAAACTAAGATTAAGCCAATTAGATGTTATCCCTTACTTTTGATTCTCTTTAGTTGAAAAAAAATAAATTCTTTATTCATGCAAAAACTTCTTCTTTCCATTTCACTGCTTTTTATTTTTCAAACCACATTCTCGCAAACAAAAAAAATTATTGGCTTCTATCCGCAAAACGTGGAGAAGCAATTAAATACCGAATCGGCATTTGATAAAAATCTGAGTGCAGAAAATATTGGCGCTACGATGAAAATCCTTTCTGCAAAGCCGCATAACATCAGTTCCGCAGGCGATAAGGCCAACGCGGAATATCTTTTGAGCCAGTTTAAAAAGTTTGGCTGGGAGGCGCAGATCGAAACGTTTCATGTATTGTTTCCCACGCCAAAAACAAGAGTTTTGGAAATGACTTCTCCCACCACTTATAAAGCGTTATTAAAAGAACCGGCGCTGAAGGAAGATCCTACCAGCGGCCAGGAAGGACAATTGCCCACATACAATGCTTACAGTGCTGACGGCGATGTAACGGGCGAACTGGTTTTTGTAAATTATGGTTTACCGCAGGATTATGAAGTGCTCGACAGGATGGGAATAGACGTAAAAGGAAAAATAGTGATTGCAAAATATGGCCACAGCTGGCGCGGCACCAAGCCAAAAGTGGCACAGGAACATGGCGCCATTGGCTGCATCATTTACAGCGATCCGATGGATGATGGCTATTTCCAGGGGGATGTGTATCCAAAAGGCCCTTTCAAAAATGAATACGGCGTACAAAGAGGTTCCGTGATGGATATGGTTATTTATCCCGGCGATCCGCTCACACCAGGAGTTGGTGCTACAGAAGATGCAAAAAGATTAGACCGGTTGCAGGCGCCGAATCTTTTAAAAATTCCGGTGTTGCCCATTAGTTATCATGATGCACAACCTTTGCTGGAAGCGCTTTCAGGGCCAAATGTGCCGCAGAACTGGCAGGGCGCTTTGCCTTTTGCTTATCATGTGGGACCGGGAAAAACAACCGTTCATTTAAAAGTAGCGTTCAACTGGAATATCGTTCCGTGCTATGATGTGATCGCGAAAATAAAAGGTGATAAATACCCGGATGAATGGGTGATCAGAGGCAATCACCAGGATGCGTGGGTGAACGGGGCATCAGATCCAATCAGCGGATTATCCTCAGAAATGGAAGAAGCAAAATCAATAGGAGCCATGTTGCAAACCGGTTGGAAGCCAGCACGCACGCTGGTTTATTGCGCATGGGATGGAGAAGAACCGGGTCTGCTTGGTTCTACAGAATGGCTGGAAACGCATCAGAAAGAATTGCAGCAAAAAGCGGTGGTTTATATCAATTCAGATGGTAATGAACGCGGTTATTTTTTTGGGGAAGGTTCACATGCTTTGGAACCTTTGGTGGATGAAATTTCAAAAACGGTAATAGATCCACAAACGAATGTGAGCCTGTTTGACCGCAGGAAAGCGCATGAGCTTGTAACCGCTACAAATACTGATGCGAGGAAAAAGATCCTGGATGAAAAAGAAATGAAGCTTGGCGCGATGGGCTCCGGTTCAGATTACTCTTCATTCATTCAGCATGCCGGAATTCCTTCACTCGATTTGGGTTTTGGTGGCGAAGGAAGTGGTGGAGAGTATCATTCTATTTATGATGATTACTATGATTTTACTCATTTTAAAGATCCGGGCTTTCATTATGGAGTAGCGCTGGCGCAAACTGCGGGTCGCGCAGTGTTGCGGATGGCAAATGCAGATGTTTTGCCTTTTGATTTCACCCATTTGTACAATACGATCAATGGCTATGCGGATGAATTAACGAAACTTCTGAATGATTCAAGGGAATCAACAGCGATAGAAAATAAAATGATTCAATCAGGAGATTACAAAGTAGGAGAGGATCCTACGAAAAAACTGGTTGCTCCTGTTGCAAAAGCATCAGTTCCCTATCTTGATTTTTCTCCGTTACAAAATGCATTGGTTGAGTTGAAAAAAAGCGCGGATAGTTTAAAAGTTGTTTTCCAGGATAAAATAAAA
>JBQCFI010000306.1:0-3032 GCA_051959325.1 Ginsengibacter sp.
TGGGTGTCTGGTAAAGGAGGCCATCATAACAAGATGGATCGCCGTAACCCATGTCATCCATCAGAATAATGATCACATTCGGCTTTGCCGAAGGCTCTTTTTTTTGAAAAGAAACGATAACAAGCGATACAAAAAATAAACAAATAATTCCTATACCTGCTTTTAAGTTAACCTGAGCCATTGGTTTGTTTTTAAAAAGTATCATTTACTATAATTTAAAATTGATAAACCACCTGTGGTTATGGCGTTTTTGAATTTTTTCTTTGTGAATATATGTTCGGTATTTTAAACCCCACTGAATATTGAAAAACCTCCATCTACATTTACAACCGTACCCGTTACAAATTTTGAAGCGTCGCTTAATAACCATATTAATGCGCCAATCAATTCTTCAGGATTGCCAAAACGATTGAATGGAGTTTTGTCAATTACCAAATTCCCTCTTTCTGTCAATGTACCATTTTCATTGGTCAATAGCGTTCTGTTTTGTTCTGTAAGGAAAAAGCCCGGAGCGATCGCATTTATTCTTATTTTATCACCATATCTTTTTCCGAGTTCAACTGAGAACCACCTGGTATAGGTATCAATGGCGCTTTTAGCCATGCTGTATCCCAGCACTTTTGTAATCACCTTTTGAGAAGCCATTGACGAAATATTTACAATACTTCCGTGGGTGTTATTTTTTATTGCTTCTCCGAAAACCTGGGTTGGCAAAATTGTACCAAATAAATTTAGATTTATCACTTCATGTAATGCAGCAAAATTTAAATCAAAAATATCTTCATTTGGCTGAACGATAGCACCGGCAATATTTCCGCCTGCTCCGTTTACAAGACAATCAATTTTTCCAAACGCATCCAATATTTTTTTCTTTGCGTCGCTTAACTGTTCTTTATTGGTTACATCCGCAATCAATGCAATGGCTTTGCCGCCTTTACTTTTAATCGACGCTACTCTTTGATCTGCAATATTTTCGTTTCGGCCAAGAACACCAACAATGCCTCCTGCCTTTGCAATACCATCAACAAAAGCTTCGCCCAAAATACCGGTGCCTCCTGTTACAACAACTACTTTGTCTGTTAAGGAAAAATCATTTTCTAAATTCACTGTTTTCAATTTTATGTTTTATAAATAAGGATAATACTTTTTAAAAGGGGACGCCGGCAATCCTCCATGGTTAAGAAGATTAGCCTCTCACGATTGAAGGCATGCATCCCTTACCACTAAAGGATTTTTTAATACTTTGATCGTACAATTTTTTTACTTCTTGTAATTTGTTGCTTGTACATTTCTTTTTCAAATCGTTTATTATTTTTTAGGAAAAATTGCGGATCGAAAATTAGTTCCACTTTATCACCTGCTCTTATTCACCTCCCGCAAACAGGTCCGTCATAAAACATCTTTGAATAGTCATTTTTTTACAGCTTAACTAGTTTTATAAAATAAATGTCATTCTCCCTAATATTAAATTGACTGGTATATTCTCCGTCTGTAATGGAAACTTCTTTTTGAGTTACCGGTTTTCCTGAAGCAATATTCTTTAACAGTGCTTCTTGCTTCAGCGATATATTAGAAGGCGATCCCATTTCAAGCCATGCGCTGAAGGCATCATTATGGTGATAGCCAATCTGGTAAACCAACAGCTTGTATTTTCCTTTTGGAATGTTACTTAGGTCTATGCTTACACGGCCAACATTTTTTGGTGGATTGTTCTCACGAAAGATACTGTCATTGAAGACTGAAGTATCACTAAAAGGTAATTTAACATTCCAGAAAAGGACCTGGATTCCACTGTTGGTTTTGCATACGTAAGAAGATGAATCGGTATTTATCAATTCTGTTGGACCTAATTCATGTAAAAATTTATAGGCAAAAAAAGTAGGTTTTTTAATTCCCTGCAGGTTTAATAAGCCAAAGCCTCCATGGAATGAAGTGACTGCAGGACCTGCTTCTTCGAAAATATCTGTAAACGTCCAGTACGACATTGAATGTGTGTCATGCTCCGTGTTTTTTAATGTGTTTAAAATGAAGGATGCATTCTGATAACTATCGTGTAAAGGATCACGTGAGGATGGCGATGAATTAAACTCCGTATAATCCAGTTGGATATTTTTAAAGCTGGTGCTGTCTATTATTTTACGCGTATGTTTTACATTTCCCGATAAATAATCCAGACCAAGTAATTTTCGCTTACGAATGCCAAATTCATCCAGCACAGTTTTCGTATCATAACTATGTGTTGAAACAAAGTCAAGCGGAAGCTTTTTGTCAGCACAAAATTGTAAAAAGGGTTTTATCCATCCGCTTCTTGCTGTAGCCGGGCCGCCTACTTTAAATGTATTTGAGACAGATTTTATTGCAGTAACTGTTGTTTGATACAACTTAAAATAATCATCCATTGTTCCTGCCCAAAATCCGCCGAGATCCGGCTCATTCCATACTTCAAAATACCATTTCTCTACTTCAGCTTTTCCATATCTTTCTTCAAAGTGTCTTGCCAATGCTGTAATAAGATCTTTCCATTTTTCATACGATTTAGGTGGGGTAACATTTCCTTTCCACCAAAAAACTGTTTTAGTTCCGCTTGCCAGATCAGGAGGCATAAAGCTTAATTCAACAAAAGGCCTTATACCAATACTTAACAGAAAATCATATAGTTTATCAATGTATTGCCAGTTATAAATGGAATTGCCTTTTTTATCTTCCGTATAAACGTGCATATCATCGCACAGCAATCCGTGAAAGCGTATGTATTTAAAATCAATTGCTTTTTTTACCAAACGCAATTGTTGCTGCCAGTCTGCTCTCAACCCTTCATTCGCTCTTCCTGCACCTACACATTCTTCATACATCATACTGAATTTCCCAAGTGGTTTTAAAAAATCGGCTTTAATAATTCGGTTTTGTAAAACATCGCTTTGTGCTTGCGCAAAAACAGCAATAACAATAAACGGAATCAAAAGGAATAAAAAAATCAGCGCCTTGTTCATATTTTATTTTAATAAATTTTTATACAGCAACATCGATTCAAC
>JBQCFI010000307.1:0-11842 GCA_051959325.1 Ginsengibacter sp.
AGTTCCGTCTTCAACGGTAATAATTTTAGAATATTTTTGAAACACTTCATGTAATAATGCTTCATCAACAGGCTTTACAAAACGCATGTCATAATGAGCTGGATTTAATCCTTCAGATTTTACTTCTCTTATCGCAGCAGCCGCAAAATTCCCCGGGTGTCCAAAAGATAAAATAGCAATGTCTTCACCGTCTTTTAATTTTCTTCCGGTGCCGATTTTAATTTCTTTCATTTCTGTTTTCCAATCTGCCTTTACTGCTTCCCCGCGTGGATACCGAATTACAAAAGGAATTTTAGTTGATTCCAATTGCGCTGTGTACATCAGATTTCTCAGTTCACTTTCGTTCATCGGCGCGCTCACAATCATATTCGGAATGCAGCGCATGTAGGCAATATCATAAGCGCCCTGGTGCGTGGCACCATCTTCGCCAACGAGCCCGGCTCGGTCCAAACAGAAAACAACAGGCAGATTTTGCAACGCCACATCATGGATCACCTGGTCGTAAGCACGTTGCATAAATGAAGAATAAATGTTGCAAAAAACTTTCATTCCCTGCGTTGCAAGCCCGGCGCTAAGCGTCACAGAATGTTGTTCGCAAATGCCCACATCAAAAGCACGGTTGGGCATTTGTTCCATCATATATTTTAACGAACATCCGCTTGGCATTGCTGGAGTAACGCCCATTATTTTATCATTTTTTTCAGCAAGTTCAATGATGGTATATCCAAACACATCCTGGTATTTTGGCGGTTGAGGAAGATCAAATTTTTTCTTATAAATTTCACCGGTTATTTTATCAAACAATCCCGGCGCATGCCATTTTGTTTGATCTTTTTCCGCTAATTCGTATCCCTTTCCTTTTACCGTTTTGATGTGCAATAATTTCGGGCCCGGAATTTCTTTCATGTCCTGCAGCGTATCTACCAACTTGGTAATATTATGTCCGTCGATTGGGCCAAAATAGCGGATATTTAAAGATTCAAAAAGATTGCTGCTCCTGCTTACCATTCCTTTAAGAGACGTTTCAATTTTTGAAACCATTTTCCTTGAAAACGTTTTGCCCGGAAGTTTTCCTAAAGCTTTCCAAAAATCGTCACGCAGTTTATTATAGGTTTGAGAAGTAGTAATATCGGTAAGATATTCTTTCAATGCGCCCACATTTGGATCGATGCTCATGCAGTTATCGTTCAGGATGATCAGCAAATTGCTTTTCTCAATTCCTGCATGATTCATTGCCTCAAAAGCTTCACCCGCAGTCATCGCGCCATCACCTATAATCGCTACATGTTGTCGATTATTTTCTCCTTTATAATGGGACGCCATTGCCATGCCCAATGCCGCTGAAATGGATGTGGAAGAATGACCTACACCAAAAGTATCATATTCACTTTCAGCTCTTTTCGGAAATCCGCTCAGGCCATTTTTTTTCCGAACAGAATCAAAAACATCTCGCCTTCCGGTCAAAATTTTATGTCCATAAGCCTGGTGACCTACATCCCAAACGAGTTGATCGTAGGGCGTGTTAAAAACGTAATGTAATGCCACTGTAAGCTCCACCACACCAAGGCTGGCGGCAAAATGTCCTCCATGAACACTTACCACATCCACAATATATTGGCGCAATTCGTCTGAAAGCTGATGCAATTGGCTACGGTCAAGCCTTTTTAAATCCGTGGGGGCATTAATGGTTTTTAACAGAGGTCCCGGTGTAATTTCCATTCGTAAAAATTAATTGGTAAAAGTACAATTTTTCTTAGAATTGAGAAGTGCAGTTTAGAAAGTGTTTAGGGGAGATCAGAGAGATTTAAAAGGCTGAAAACCCAAATCACTTATATTTCTTTGCCTGCTGAATGTGGCGTTCACAAATTTTGGCATTTTCACGTAACTTATTCTTGCATTTCCTTCCTGATCTCATCAGAAATCTTTACCAAAACCTTATCGATTCTTTGTCCGTCCATATCGACGATCTCAAAATTAAAACCGCGCCATTCAAAAGTGTCGCCTGTTGTCGGTATCCGTTTTAATTCATGCAAAATAAAACCAGCAAGCGTATCAAATTCATTTTCCCCTTCATTGATCCAGATAGTTTTATCAAATTTTGTGAGGAAATCATAAAACTGAATTTGCCCATCAATCAGGTAACTTCCATCCTGTCTTTCGACGATCACATACTCGTCATCTTCTTCCTCTGGCATCTCTCCTACTATGGCATTCAAAATATCCTTTACGGTAATCATTCCGAGCAGGCTTCCATATTCATCCACAATAAATGCGTAATGTATTTTCGTTTGTTTTATTTTTTCGAGTACCTGGTAGGCTGAATTATTTTCGGGAACAAATAATGCTTTTCGCAGCATACTTTGTAATGAAGCATCGGGCATCAGGTACATATCTTTTACATAAACAATGCCTTCAATATCGTCAATCGTTTCATTACAAACCGGGTAAACTGAATGCTGGAATTCTTTGATCTTTTCTTTGATAGAAGCGCGATCTTCATTGATATCAAACCATACAATATCGGTTCGGTGGGTCATGAGTGAAGTAATATTGCGATCCCCAAGATGAAAAACCCTTTCGATAATATCTTTTTCTTCTTCTTCGATCGCGCCAAGCTCACTGCCTTCATTGATCATCGCTTTTATTTCTTCCTCCGTAACCTGGCTGTCACTACCTTTTTTTATATTAAAAAGCCTGAAAAAGCCGGCACTTAAAGAACTTAAAAGCCAGACCAGCGGATAAGAAATGGTGCTCAATGTTTTGATGGGAGCAGCCACCCCCCTGGCAATTTTCTCCGGGTTCATCAATGCAATTCTTTTGGGCACCAGTTCGCCGAAGAGAATAGATAAAAAAGTGACAATGATGACAATGATCACGGTAGAAATAGTGGCTGCATAGGGATGAATAAACGTAATTTTTTCAAGGTATGGTTGCAGGTAAATACTAAATCTTTCACCGGAATAAACACCAGTCAGGATGGCAATCAATGTAATATAAATCTGTGTGGTGGATAAAAAAACATCCGGGTTTTCTTTTAATTCGAGAGCAGTTTTAGAATGGTTGTCGCCTTTATTGGCCGACGTTTCCAGCCTGCTTTTTTTGGCCGAGACCAATGCCATTTCACACATTACAATGAATGCATTCAGAAGGATTAAAAAGAATAATATAATCAGTTCAATCATATAAAGATTTTATTTGACAACTCCAACCCAAATTTACTGTTGAAGATCTTTGCCGGAATATATCCAAGGATAACGCCTACTATTGCGCCACAAAATATATCGAATGGAAAATGAACTCCTACATATACCTGCGCATAAGAAATAGCCGCCGCCCACAAGAAAAGTAGAGCCCATTTTGCACTGATTGTTTTCTTGAAAGTTGTAAATATAAACATTGCTGCGGCAAAATGATTCACTGCATGGGAGGAAGTAAAACTGGAACTAACCGGGCAATAAGCCACAAGAAAGCGGATATTTTCTGCCAGAAACGGGTCACGGCAGGGACGCAAACGGATAAAATTTTCTTTGATAAGGGTACTGCTTACATAATCACTCAAAGTAACATTGATGAGGAAAAACAAAACCCAGATCCATCCTTTTATTTTAAAATTAAGGGTAATAAATACTACCAGGAAAAAATATAATGGAACCCACACGGTTGGTTCGCGTATAAACGGAAAGAAAATATCAAAAAAAGAATTATGCCACTGGCCGTTCATTTTTGCAAACAAGTTATAGTCTAGTTGTTTTATTGAATCGGGCAGAAAGGCAGCATTTTTTATTTGTAAGAAAATCATTATTGCAAAAATAATCATTGCCCAAAAACCGTACTTAAATATTTACTTTTGCCGCCACAGCCTTTCGATGCCTGTGTTCAAATTTAATCACGTAAATTTTTTTGATGAAAAGGAAATCGAATTTTCCCCGGCTGGTAAAATGGATGTTTTTCACCGGGATCGCATTTTTGATTGTTATGACCATCATGCGATTTATATTTTTCTATCATTTTGCTCCGCTTAATTATTCATTCTCCAATTCTTTTCGCGCTTTTTTGTTAGGCTTAAATTTCGATGTGAGAATTATATGCGGCATTATTATTTTTCCTTTTTTAATCGGAAATCTTCATTTAAAATATAATGAAAAAAAACGGCTGACTGTTGGAAGTATCATTGAAGTTTTTATAACCGTGGTAATAATGGCTCTGCTGATTCTTTTCATGAAAAAAGGGCATGCATCTTTTGCTGTTTTGATTGGATCGGCTATTTTATTTCTCCTCATTTTAGCATGGCTTTTTGCAACAAAAAATTGCAATCCTTTTGAAAATCTTCTTTCTGAAAGGATCTTCAAAATTTATTTCCTTATTGTTACGATCGCGCTTGTATTCCTGTACGCCATTGACTTCGAGAACTTTGATTATTTGCATGAACGATTGAATGCAAGCGTTATGAATTATTTAGGGAATGCGAAAATCTCTTTGAATATGGTTTGGGAAACCTACCCGGTTTTCACCTTGCTCATTCTAATTGTTGTTTTCACTGCCCTCATCTTTTGGTTGATCAATAGATGGTTTAGAAAAACACAAAAATCCATTTATTTGGGAAATCCGGTTGCAAAATTTGTAACTGGTCTTGTATTCACTTTATTACTGGGATTAGGTGTCTTTGGAAGATTGAATCAATACCCGTTGCGTTGGAGCGATGCCTTTTCTTTCGATGACAATTTTAAAGCAAATCTTTCTTTGAATCCCGTGCAAAGTTTTCTAAGTACATTGAAATTTAAAAACTCCACTTATGATTTGAAAAAAGTGAAAGGTTATTATCCGCTAATGGTGCAATACCTCGATGTTCAAAATCCGGATAGCTCGTTGTTGAATTATAAAAGAATTCACCAGGCCGCGACGCCTGCCAATCCACCAAATGTAGTGGTAGTGATTTGTGAAAGTTTTTCTGCTTATAAAAGCAGCATGTGGGGAAACCCATTGAATACGACACCTTATTTTGACCAAATGTGCCGCGATGGAATTTTCTTCGACAGATGTTTTACACCGGCTTATGGTACAGCACGCGGCGTTTGGGCAGTAATAACCGGAATTCCTGACGTGGAATATCCAACCACTTCCAGCCGCAATCCGGCTTATGTAGATGAACACTCTATCATCAACGATTATAAAGGTTATGAAAAATTTTATTTCATCGGCGGAAGCTCAAGCTGGGCCAATATCAGGGGATTGCTTACCAATAACATCGATGGTCTGCAACTTTATGAACAGGAAAATTATAAATCAAAACCAATTGATGTTTGGGGCATTAGCGATAAGAATTTGTTTCTTGAAGCGAATGCTGTTTTCAAACAACAAAAACATCCATTTATTGCTATAATTCAGACAGCAGACAACCATCGTCCTTATACCATACCGGAAGAAGATAAAAAAGAATTTACGTTAAAAAATTACCCGGTTGATTCTTTAAAAAAATATGGCTTTGAAAGCAATGCAGAACTGAATGCATTTCGTTTTACCGATTTTAGTTTTCAGAAATTTATAGAAGCTGCAAAAACGGAAAGTTATTTTAATAATACGATTTTTGTTTTTGTGGGCGACCATGGAATTCGTGGCAATGTGGGAAATATGTTTCCAAAAGCGTGGGAAGCAGATGGATTGACGACACAACATGTGCCGTTGCTGTTCTATTCGCCGGCTTTACTAGCCCCACAACGGATTGACAAAACCTGCTCACAAATTGATTTGCTTCCTTCCGTTTCTGCATTGGCAAAAGTCTCTTTTACCAACACCACTTTGGGAAGAAATTTGTTCGATACCATTCAAAACAATGTTCGCTTTAAAAACCTTGCCTTTTTATTCAATCCTGATTTGAAACAAATTGGAATCGTTACGGATGAATATGTTTATGTTCATAATCTTTTGAGTGGCCAGGAAGATTTCCGTTCCTCCAAAAATAATTTACCATTGCCACAAACAGAAGAAACAATATCTGATAAAAAGGCATTACAAACATTGTCAGAAGCATATTATCAAACGGCAAAGTATATGCTCTTGAATAATAAAAAGATCAAAGAAGCTGTCAGCAAATAAACTAATAAATGCGTTTTCTATTTTTCAATCATGATCTTCAAAGCTAAAATTCCAAAAACGGTTCCATTAACGATTCAATGGCTTTTGATGCTTTGGCTTATTTATCTGGTCATTTTTACGATGCTTCGTGTTGCAACTGTTGTTCTATTTATTCCTGGGAATATAGAAGCAAGTTCGCTGCTGCCTTCATTCTGGCTTGGTTTCCGCTACGATGCCAAATGGATTTCTATTATACTTTTACCCATTGCCGTTTTATCGGTTTATCCACGATTTTCTCCTTTTTTTTCTGAAAAAAATAAAAAATTCTGGTCTTATTATCTTGCAATCACCACACTCATCGTGTTATTTTTTTTCGGTGCTGATTTTGGAAATTTCAGCTACAATCATACGCGCATCAATGCCAGCGCTTTAAATTTTGCAGAAGACCCGCTCATTTCTTTCCAGATGCTTTGGCAAAGTTATCCAATGGTTTGGCTTGTGACGGCGCTCGTTGTTGCCGTTTTTTTGCTGTCAAAGCTTTTTAAACATACTCACGTGCTGACAACAAAAAGAAATCTGCAGGAAAATATGATTTACAAACGACGCTGGCATGTCGGCTCTATTATTTTTTTGCTGTGGTGCTTGTTCGGCATTTTTTCTTTCCATCCTATAAAATGGAAGGATGCATTTGAGCTAAATGATAATTTCAAATCTTATGTGGCATTAAATCCATTACAAAATTTTTTTACAACCCTTCAATTGAGAAAGCCATCCTTTGATGATGCAAAAGCAAAAGAATTTTTTCCGCTGATTGCAGATTTTTTACAATTTGATAGCAAAAATATTGCAGATGAAGATTATTCGAGAGATGTATTACCGAATAGCAAATCGCTGGAAAGCCGGCCCAACATCATTTTGGTAATTTGCGAAAGTTTCAGCATGTATAAAAGCAGCATGAGCGGCAATCCATTAAATACTACCCCTTATTTTAAACAACTGTGCGACAGCGGCATTTTTTTTAGCCGTTGTTTTACCCCAACTTTTGGAACAGCACGAGGTGTTTTTGCGATTGTTACCGGAACTCCGGATGTGCAACTTTCAAAATTTTCAACACGCAACCCGGAAGCGATTCAGCAACATACGATTATTAATTCTTTTGAGGATTACAATAAGTTTTATTTCCTCGGAGGCAATAGCGATTTTAATAATTTTGATGGTTTAATAAAAAATATAAACGGCGTAAAAATTTACCAGGAAGGATCTTTTAAATCGAAGCCTTTAAACGTTTGGGGCATCAGCGATAAGAATCTTTTTTTGGAAGCCGAAAATGTTTTTAATCGGCAAAAAAAACCTTTTTTTGCAATCGTTCAAACAGCCGACAACCACCGTCCTTATAGCATTCCACCGGAAGATACCGATTTTGAAAAAAGAATCGTAGATGAAGACACACTTCATAAATATGGCTTTGAATCATTGCAGGAATTCCAATCTTTTTGCTATACCGATTATTGTTTTAAAACCCTTATTGAAAATGCAAAAAACCAAAGTTGGTTTGATAATACCATTTTTGTTTTTGTTGGTGATCATGGTGTGGAAGGTGAAACATCGGCCATCTACCCAAATGCGTGGGACAAAGGAAGCTTAAGTGATGAACATGTGCCATTGCTGTTTTATGCGCCGCAATTATTAACGCCACAAACACATAATGAAGTGGTTTCTCAAATTGATCTGCTGCCAACGCTTGCGGGCATGCTGCATCAGCCTTATACAAATACTACTTTAGGCAGAGACGTTTTAAATTCCAAAAATAAAATGAACGCTGCCTTTATTATTCATCATGATGAAGGAAATATTGGCATCGTTACCAACGAGTATTATTTTGTAAAAAATCTGAGAATCAATAAAGAAATGCTGATGCCGGTTAATTCCAATTATCTTTCGCTGGACTCAAAAACAAAAGATTCGATAGAAAATAAATTATCGCAACTAACTTCCGGCATTTATGAAACAGCGAAATGGATGCTTGTGAATAATAAGAATAAATGAGCCTGAAACTTGAAGGTTGAATGCTCAAGGAATCAACAAACAAACAAATAAACAGAATTCTTATTCCTCCTTCTTTTTTAATTCTGTTGTTTTCAAATCGGAATGTTCGTTTTGTTGTACCGTTTGATCGCCTGTATCTACTTCCACGGTTTTTGTGGTTACTGCGTAGTCATCAGGATGAATTTGTGAACCAAATTTGACTGCATAAGCCTTTGTAAATTCCGCACCAAAATATAAGATCATTGCTGAAAAATAAACCCATAATAACAGGATCACCAGAGAGCCTGCTGCGCCGTAAGTACTGCCCACATTGCTTTTGCTGATATAAAATGAAATGCCGAATTTGGCAAGCATAAATAAAACCGCGGTAGTAATTGCACCGGCTGCCACGTCTTTCCATTTTATTTTCGCATCCGGAAGTACCTTAAAAATTGCTCCAAATATCAGCGCAGTTACGATTAAAGTAATAATGAGATTGATGATATAAAAAACAACTACAGCCACGTCCGGAAAATGTGCTTTTAAGGAATTACTAAAGCCATCAATTAATGTGGAAATGCTCAAGGAAACAAGCAGCAAAAACCCGAGACCGAGAATGATTGAAAAAGATAAAAAACGGTTTTTCAACAATTTAAGCCACCCTCTTTTTGGTTTCGGCTTCAGTCCCCAGATGTTATTGATAGAGTTCTGTATCTGGGCAAAAACGGTGGTAGCACCAATCACCAAAGTGATAACACCAATAATGACAGCAATTTCACTTTTGCCTGAGAGTGAGGCGTTCTTGATCATTTGCTGCAATTGAATGGCCGTATCGTGGCCAACAAAACCACTTAATGTCGAATACACTTTCCCTTCAGCTGCATCTTTTCCCAAAAAAAGGCCGCTCAGAGAAATGATAATAATGAGTAAAGGAGCCATCGAAAAAACGGTATAATAAGCAAGCGAGCTGCTCAATACCGTTACATTATCGTTGCCAAATCCTTTGAAGGAATTTTTGAGGATTTCCCAGATACTTTTTACAGTAATTTTCTTCTTCATGCCAATCTTTTTTTGAACTACTGCAAAAAAACTACCAACATATTTTTAAAAAAATAAGGAATCACGGATCGTTTATTAAAAAAATCAGTTGTTCACTTATTGATTGGAATAGAAAAATAAAAAACTGATCCCTTTCCCTCACTGCTTTCTGCCCACACATACCCTTTATGGGCTTTGATGATTTGTTGGCATAAAAACAAACCCAATCCGATTCCTTCAATATTAGTGCTTTTCTCAGCGCGATAAAACCGTTCAAAAATATACGGAAGCTCTTCTTTTGGAATTCCTATTCCTTCATCTTTTACTGAAAATATCACGGAGTTCTGATCAAGTCGTGAAGCAATCTCAATTGTCGATTTCTTATCCGAATATTTAATCGCATTTCCAATATAATTGTTAATTACCTGTATTAACCTGTAGCGGTCTGCGCAAACATCAATATCAGCCCCGCCATCGAAATTTATTTTAAAAGAAGGATGCAATAATTCTACCGTATCAATCGCTTCTTTTACCATCTTATCAAAATTAAATACCGACGTTTCCAGGTTAATATTTCCCGAATTAATGGTAGACACTTCATATAATTCTGAAATTATTTTTTGCAAACGTGCTACACTGTTTGCATTTCTTGTCTGCATTTTTTTGATTAATTCCATGTCATTGGCCGCGATTGCTTTTTGCATAATGTCATTGATCAACGTCATGTTTGCAACAGGCGTTTTTATTTCGTGGGCTACAAAGCCGATGGTGTCTTCCCTTTCTCTTTCAAGAGTTTTGTAAATGGTAATATCATGCACCACCAAAAGCATATTATTGTTAGCAAAGTCCCGCAACGGAGTACAACTAACCTCGAATATTCTTTTTTGTAAAGAAGGAATACCTACTTCCAGTTGCCTGTTTGAAAAACTATTCCCGGTAACGGCCGCTTGCTGCAAAGAGTGCAACAGCTCATCATTCTTATCATAAGGTTTGATAAGGCTGGCGATATTTATTGTGGAAATTTCCGGTACTTTATCTCTGAACAATCCAGCGAAGGCATTATTGGCTTTAATGATATTCAATTTATTGTCAACAATGATCACTACATCTGCAATAGAAGCAAGAATGCTTTCATTAAAATCATTCAACCGCTTCAGTTCCAGCTCGGATTCTTTTTGCTTGTGAATATTTTGAATTACTTTTAAAATGCGTGTTGCACCTCTATGATCTTTTACCAAAACTGTTTCTCCGGATACCCATGTGATGGATTTATCCTTATTTACCAGATAGTTGTTGTCATACGCCTGTCCATTGTGCAAAACCGATTCATATTCATGTTCAGGTAATCCTCTTTCCTGATCTTCCTTTGTAAATAAAATCTTTACGCTTTTACCAATAATATCTTCCTCTGTATAGCCAAAAGAAGCACTAAAAGAATTATTTATTGCGAGTATGATTCCATTTTCATCGGCAATTAAAATATTATTTTCCCTTGCTTTATTGAAAAGCGTTTCAAAGAAATCAAAATCTAAACTTGAACGGTTGTTATTATTCATTGGAAAGCAATTTTTGCTATATTTTTTTGGGGCTAAAATTAAATGTACAAAATCGTTTTTAAACTTTCCTAAAAGATTCATAATCTGCAACAACCGAAGAAATAATCAGAAATAATTTTCCATCCTTATTGCTGCTGCCCAATAAAACTAACAAATAGTTCCTTTATTGATTTTCATATACTTATTGAAGTTCTTTTGCCTTTATTTGTTAAATCCTATTGAGAAGACAATTTTTTACAGAAGTGGGAAGTTATTAGTTTGAATAACATTTTAATTTTGCGTTCTGAAATTGAAAATAGAAAACTGTTGCCGGCAACATGCTGAATCCAAGATCCTTTTAATTTCAAATAAAAGCTGAAAATCCTATGAATCTGAAACCATCTGAACATTTATCTCAGAGACAAATTGCCCGTGGTCTTGATTTGGTAATCAAAGAAGGAATGGTTACCGAGGCAATGTCCGCGCTCACCGGCGGCACATTCCTGGTAGCTCTTGCAATTTTGTTGGGTGCTTCCAATCTGCAAATCGGTATCCTTGCTGCATTACCCAGTTTTTCCAGTATCTTTCAGTTGGTGGCTATTTTTCTTTTACAGAAATATAACAATCGACGTGGGATAGCAGTTATTTGCAATATTTGCGCCCGCGTTCCCTTACTGGTGATTGGAATACTTCCATTGATATTTTCAAAAACCACGAGTATTGAGGTTTTGATCTTTCTATTATTTTTCTATTATTTTTTCGGTTCCATCGCAGGTGCAAACTGGAATTCGTGGATGAAAGATCTCGTTCCCGAACAGAAATTAGGCACTTATTTTTCTAAACGAACACGGCTTACCCAAATTTTGAATGTGGTTTTGAGTCTTACTGTTGCGCTTTCCCTGGATTATGTAAAAAAAGTAAATCCGGGAAGTGAGTTGGTTACGTATGCATTTATGTTTATCGGTGGTGGAATCATTGGTTTAATTTCTGTGTGGCTGCTTTCTAAAACTCCGGAGCCGGCTAATTATTTACCGAAAGACAATATCCTTAAATTACTCAGAAAACCTTTGATGGATAAAAACTACCGGAAGTTATTAATTTTTAATTCCTTTTGGTCTTTTGCACTGAGTATCGCCACGCCGTTTTTTACTGTTTATATGTTGAAAGTCCTA
>JBQCFI010000308.1:0-3804 GCA_051959325.1 Ginsengibacter sp.
GTAAATGATGTAAATGACATCAGGTCTGAAATGAGGCAATCAGAAAATAAAAATGATTACAAGATCAAAGCAAAACGCGAGAAGAATGAAATGAACTTTGAGATAAAAATTCCGAAAGTGTTGAAGAGCATTCAGATTTGATCGAACTGAAAAGTATTTTAAAAAACCCATTTTTAATTTCTTAGAAATGGGTTTTTTATTACAATAAAATTTGACGGGAATAAGAAAGTTGCTTTATTTCTTCATTTGCTGCATAAAATTCTTACTCAAAAGCCCTGTTGATAAATTTTACCAAAGGCATCAGCGCTTTCAAAGATTGAACTGTTTCTTTCAATAAATTTTCAGAAAGAACATCTGCATCAGAAATATTTTTGGTGGCAACAAAGCTTTTCATTCTTAAAAAATCAACAGCGGGATTTTCCTTATCATATCCCTTGGGAACATTTACCAGCATTTGCTTTTCGTCTTTTTCCAATCCTCCATAATGTTTTTTAAATGCGGAGGTAGTTATAATTTTTTTGAATTCAGGATAACAATAATCGATTTCCTGGCGCAGTTTTTTTAATTCCACAGCTTGTGGCATCCAAAGCCCACCACCCACAAAACTATTTCCTCCGGGTTGTATATGAACATAATATCCGGCATTCACCGATTTCTTTCCGCCCTTGTTGAAAGAGGCGCTACGACTCACCTTATAAGGAGTTTTATCTTTTGAAAAACGAACGTCACGGTTGATTCTAAATATGCAATCTTTTGCCAAAAGTTCCTGTAAATCGCTGTCAAACAAAACCATTTGCTCTAACAGTAAAGCAACAAATTCTTCGAAATTCTCTTTTGCGGCGTTATACTTTTGACGGTTTGCATCAAACCATTCTTTGCTATTATTCTTTTTTAAGTTTTTGAGAAAGACTAATGTATGAGAAGAGATCAAATTAAAGGAATTAATTTTTTAAAAAACACAAAACTACAAACTTTAAACCCTTGATTTTAAAACTTAGCTGTTGACCAGGTTCAAAAATTCTTCTTCACTGATTATTTTTACCGATTTTATTTTTTGCGCTTTGGCAAGTTTGCTTCCGGCTGATTCACCAGCAACAAGATAGTTGAGATTGGCACTCACGGATGAAAGCAATTTTCCTCCATTTTCTTCCGCCATTTTTTCTGCAGCACTTCTTTTTAAAGTTGGCAACGTTCCGGTGAATAAAAACGTAGCGCCTGAAAGTTTCCCGTTTACCGGTTCTGTTTTATCACCATTTACGTTTAATCCTTTATCAGCAAGCGCTTCAAGCATTTTGATATTATCTTCATTATGAAAAAAATCAAAAACACTTTCAGCTACTTTTGTTCCGATATCTTTTAACTGTTGTAGATCTTCAATAGACAAATTTTTCAAATCAAAAATAGTATCCACACTTTTTGACAAAGTTTTCGCCGTAGTTTCTCCTACATACCTGATTCCCAACCCATAAATTAAGCGGTTCAAATTTTGCTTCTTTGAATTTTCAATTGCCGACGTGAGATTATCAATTGACTTCTTTTTAAATCCTTCTAATGAAGCCACTTTTTCAAAATCAATAGCATAAATTGAAGGAATATCACTGATGATTTTTTCATCATAAAATCTTCTCACGTTTGCTGCACCGAAAGTTTTGATGTCCATGGCGTCCTTGCTCACAAAGTGCATTATACGTTCTACAACCTGCGCCTCACAATTGATATTTACACAGCGCCAAACCGCCTCTCCATCAGGTTTTACGATTGGGTCACCACACACAGGACAATGAGTCGGAAACACAACTTTCCTTTCATCGCCTGTTCTTAATTCAGTTAAACATTTAACTATATTGGGAATTACATCTCCTGCTCTTTCCACTATAACGGTGTCTCCTACACGTAAATCTTTTTCTTCAATAATTCCTTGGTTAAAAAGTGATACGTTTGTTACGGTAACTCCCCCGATATGAACAGGAGTAATTATTGCAACGGGAGTGATAGCACCAGTGCGACCTACAGAAAACCACACATTTTCCAATTTCGATGTTGCCTGCCGGGCTTTAAATTTATAGGCAATTGCCCAACGCGGATGATGCGTGGTACTTCCAACCTGCTGCTGAATTTCTATTTCATTTACTTTCACTACAATGCCATCAATTTCGTAAGGAAGCTCATCCCTTTGATGTTCAAATTGCAAACAAAAATTTACAACATCTTCAATATTATTAAAAACCTTTTTCGTATCAACAGGCGTGCGGAATCCGCATTCAGCAAGCATTTGAAGAATTCCTGAATGCGTATTTAATAATTCAGGAAATTTTTGCAGACCTTTTTCCGTCAGTTCAATAAAACTTACATGGTACAGAATTGCTTCCAGTTTTCGTTTTCTTACCGCTGCCGGGTCTTTCATTCTTAATGAACCAGCTGCAGCATTCCTGGGATTTGCAAGAGGTGATAATCCTTCTTCTACCAGTGCTTCATTATACTTTTTAAAATTTTCTTTATTCAACAAAACTTCTCCGCGAATTTCTATTTTTTTAATTCCATAATCCGAGAACCTGGCAGATAAAGGAATAGAGCCAATTTGGCGAAGGTTTGTAGTAATATCATCGCCTGCAGAACCATCTCCACGGGTAGCACCACGAACCAGGAAATCGTTTTCATAAATCAATGAAATGCTTGCTCCGTCATACTTTGGCTCTGCGCTATAGCTTATTTTTTGATGATCCGCCAATACTTTTAAACGGTTGTCCCAGGCGATTAAATCATCAGCATTGTAGCTGTTTTCCAAACTCAACATCGATACCAAATGTGGAACTGTCACAAAATCTCCGTTCAGGCTGCTTCCTACTCTCTGTGTGGGTGAATCGGGCGTGATAATTTCCGGATTTTCTTTTTCAAGTTTTTCTAATTGTTTATAAAGCTGATCATATTCCGCATCAGAAATAAGTGGGTCGCTTAATACATAATAACGATATTCATGGAAACGAAGAACTTCTCTTAATTGTTCTGCGGAGCCGGAATTCTTGAGGAGCGTTTCGGTGAGTTTTTGTAAATGCTGTATCTGTGATGTTGTGTTCATTAATGCTTGATTTAAGCGACGAATTTCACGAATTTACACCAATAATTTTAGCGACAAGATTAGCAGAATTAAACAAATTTTACAATGCATCTTCAGCATTTTCGAGAAAAATTCATGGAACCAGCAAACGGACAAATAATGTCAATTAATATTTTATTTACCCGCGCAATTTTCTCTTTTAAAAAATATATTTTTCAAATAATTCTTTTTCCGAATAATGTGTTTAATTTACACAGTAATAAATGACGTGTTATGAAAAAATATCTACTCGCTTTTGTAATTGTGCTTTTTTCTTTTCAAAGTTTTTCACAATTACTATCCTGGTCGCCGCAATTTCCGACAGAAAGCTCAACACCTGTTACCATTACCCTTGACGCGAATTACGGAAATAAAGGATTGCTAAATTACACACCTGTTACCGACGTATATGTCCATATCGGAGTGATAACCAATAAAAGTACCGGTGCAAGCAATTGGTTACATGTAATTACCACCTGGGGCATTACAAATCCTGCCTGGCAGGCAACTTCTTTAGGAAATAATAAATGGAGTTTTACTATTAATGGCGGTCTCCGCAATTTTTTCGGACTAACAGATCCGACAGAAACAATCCAAAAGATCGCAATCCTTTTTAGAAGCGGTGATGGAAATTCAAAACAGGCAAATGCAGATGGAAGCGATATGTTTGTTCCTGTTTACAGTACGCCATTAGCGATAAGAATTAATAC
>JBQCFI010000309.1:0-19561 GCA_051959325.1 Ginsengibacter sp.
AAGCAGGGACGCGGCTTCTATAATAAAAGAATGTACTGATCTGTTTAATAATGGCTATCGCGAAGTAACTTTATTGGGACAAAATGTAGACAGTTATCAATGGGTAAATGTCGCTGATAATTCGGTAGTTTCTTTTGCAAATTTGTTAGAAAAGGTAGCTCAGATTTCCCCTTTGCTTAGAGTCCGGTTTTCTACTTCACATCCAAAAGATATTACAGATGAAGTTTTATTTACGATAAAAAAATACGATAACATTTGTAAATACATTCATCTGCCTGTGCAAAGCGGTAGCACGAGGATTTTACAAATGATGAACCGCACCTATACTCGTGAATGGTACATCGCCAAGGTAAACAGGATAAGAGAAATTTTGCCAGGCTGCGGCCTTTCTACAGATTCTATTACAGGTTTTTGTTCAGAGACTGAAGAAGATCATAAAGAAACTTTAAGCCTTTATGAATATTGCGAATACGATTTGGCTTATATGTATTTTTATTCCGAAAGACCTGGAACGCTGGCGCAGAGAAGATTTCCCGACGACGTACCATTGGAAACCAAGAAGAGAAGATTGCAGGAAATCGTGGATTTACACCGCACGCATTCATTGAAAAGTATGCAAAGAGATTTAGGAAAAACATTTAAAGTATTGATAGAAGGAGATTCTAAAAAAAGCAATCAACATTGGGCTGGCAGAACCGATCATAATAAAATGGTTGTATTCCCAAAAGAAGGAAATTTGAAAAAAGGTGATTATGCGGATGTGTTTATCGAAAGTTGTACGGCTGGAACATTGATGGGCGTATTAAAATGAATGTTATGATAGCAATCAATGAAAATGAAATAAAGGAAATAAAAAGACTTTGTGAAAGAATGCAAATAAGATAAAGAATAAAATCTTCTTTTCAGCAGTAAACAAAGAAAAAATAAAGATTTATACTACGACACCTACTTGTGCATGATTATGATTTGATTGATGAAAATTGCCCAACATAATCTGAATACATTAAAAGAAGAAGTTCAAAAATATTTAAAAGATTAAATGGATCAGCAAGCAATAAAAAACAGGTTTGGAATTATCGGTAATTCTCCCGGATTGGTTCATGCACTTGATGTGGCAATACAGGTTGCCAATACGGATTTAAGTGTTTTGATCAATGGAGAAAGCGGTGTGGGAAAAGAAGTGTTTTCTCATATTATACATTCGCTTTCTGCACGGAAACACAATCCTTTTATCGCGGTAAACTGCGGTGCTATTCCGGAAGGAACAATAGATTCAGAGCTATTCGGACATGAAAAAGGTTCTTTTACCGGCGCAGTTGAAAGTCGTAAAGGATATTTTGAAACGGTGAATAGCGGCACTATTTTTTTGGATGAAATCGGAGAACTTCCTTTGGGCACGCAAGCGCGTTTACTGCGTGTTCTGGAGGCCGGCGAATACATCCGTGTCGGTTCATCAAAAGTGCAAAAAACAGATGTAAGAGTCATCGCTGCTACGAATAAGGACTTGCTCGAATATACGCATACCGGCAGGTTTCGGGAAGATTTATATTATCGTTTAAACACTGTGCCGATCAGGGTTCCGGCACTGCGCGACCGCAAAGAAGATATTCCGTTATTATTCAGAAAGTTTGCAGTGGATTTTGCAGAAAGATATAAAGCACCACCGGTACAATTAACCGATGATGCAAGAGAAGTTTTGATTGATTATCCGTGGCCGGGAAATGTACGTGAGTTGAAAAATATCGCGGAACAGGTATCGGTTCTTTCAAAAGACAAAAGTGTGAATGCCGATCAGCTAAGAAAGTTTTTGCCACTTACCAATTTCAACCGTTTACCGGTTCTTGCTCAGCATCAGCAAGGAAACAATCAAAAAGAATTTGCGAACGAAAGAGAAATTTTGTACAAATTATTTTTTGATGTAAAAAAAGACGTAACAGAATTGAAAAGGATGTTTTTTGAAGTATTACAAAATCCTTCTGCTGTGAACGATCATCGTTTCAGAAACGAACCGATGTTGAATGATTTTGGTGAAGAACAAAGACCACCCGCTATCACATCCGGGCAACCAATGGTGTTAAGTAATAACAATATTGATGAACACCAGGAGGTGGAGGAATCGTTGAGTATTATGGATGCAGAAAAAGATCTTATTATAAAAGCATTAAAAAAACACCGCGGAAAAAGAAGGGATGCTTCCGGCGACCTTGGAATCAGCGAGAGAACACTTTACAGAAAGTTGAAAGAGTATAATATTAATGAGTAGTCAACTGTTGGTTCCCGGTTCAAGGTTTAATGTACATGTGATGCGTAACTAACCATGTCTAAAAATTTGTCTAAAAAAATGAAAGTTAATTCCACCATAAAGCTTTTTGCCTTACTCAGTTTTCTGATGCTCATTTTCAGTTTTGCAACGTGCAAATATTCTTTTAAAGACACCTCTCCCATCCCAGCTGACATAAAAACATTCAGGGTGAATCTGTTTCAAAACAAGGCCCGTTATGTAAATCCTACTGTAGCACCGGCGTTAACTGAAAAATTAAGGCAAAAAATTATCAGCCAGACACGCCTGCGAGAAACCAAAAACGATGATGCCAATTATGATATCAGTGGCTACGTTTCTGATTGGAGCGTTACTACAAGCGGCGTCGCTAATCAATCCGCAGGTACAAACCGCTTGAATGTGACTTTTCATTTAATTTTTAAAAACACCGTCGATCCGGATCCTGCAAAAAGTTTTGAAACAGATCTTACGAGCAATTATGATTTTCCTGCAAACCTGACCTTGCAACAGGCAGAAACAAATAAAATGGATAATATTTTAAAAACCGTTACAGATGCTATCTTTAATAAAATATTTTCAAACTGGTAATAACAACATTTGATGAATACCTCCACAAATTACGCAGCCATATTTTATTCAAACACTGATAACGATTTTGATGTTCTGCAAAAAAATGTAGACGATTTTCCGGCAAGTTCAGTAGCGCGCTTTTTGCTGTTGTATCATCATAAAAAAAATAATGACCCGGCTTTTCAAGAACTGGCAAAACAAACCGCTTTATTTTTAAACAATCCCGGCTGGAGCGAATATCAATTGTGGCAAATTGATCATTCGTCAGAAATTGATTCTGAGCAAAAAAACAATGAAGATGAATTAGCCGCTTCAGTAAAGGAAGAAATAATTGAAATTCCTTCTGAAGAAACTGCTCCTCTATTTGAAGAAAACAGAGAACCCGTTTCTGAAAAAATAAATGACAAAGAACAATTACCTGCATCGCTAAAGGAAGAAATAATCGAAGTTCCTTCTTCCGAAATTGAGTCGGATAATGATGAAAAATCGTTAGATGAAATTAAGGAAGAACAAGAATCTCCCCCTTCAGGAAATGAAGAAATAATCGAAAATTCTGTTTCAGAGACTACTGCTCTCCTTGAAGAAAATAAAGAAGCTCTATCTGAAAAAATAAATGATGAAGAACAAGTACCAACCTCAGTAAACGAAGAAATATCGGAAAATTCTTTTGCAGAAACTACCCCTGCTCATCAACAAGATGAAGAAAGTGAGATAGAAAAAACAAATGCTGAAGAAGAACTAGCAGCATCAGTAAAAGAAGAAAGAATTGAAATTCCTTCCGAAGAATCTATGCCAATTATTGTGGACAATCAAGAGTATTCTTTAGAAGAAATTAAAGAGGAAGAAGGATTACTACCATCAGTAAAAGAAGAAATAATTGAAATTCCTTCTTCTGAATTTGTAACCACTGATGTAGAAAATAAAGTAACTGATCTGGAAAATGA
Source organism: Ginsengibacter sp. (assembly GCA_051959325.1). Lineage (GTDB taxonomy): Bacteria > Bacteroidota > Bacteroidia > Chitinophagales > Chitinophagaceae > Ginsengibacter. Next base: position 3,796 of record JBQCFI010000309.1, read on the forward strand.
TGAAACATCAAAAGAAGCAGAAATCGAACCTTCAGCTGAAGAAGAAGAAAATATTCAGTCAGGAAATCGGGATTTATCCGAAGAAGAAAAGCATCATGAAGACAAGTCCGTTTTGGAGATAAAAGTTCCTGAAGAATCAGGCAATTCTTTTAATGAAAATTCGGATCAACATGAAGAGGAAAATGAAGCTGTTACATTTGAGCCACTTCACACGGTCGATTATTTTGCATCGCAGGGAATAAAAATAAATGAAGAAGCGCTTGCAAATGACCATCTTGTTAAACAGGTAAAAAGTTTTACCGCGTGGCTAAAAAGCATGAAGAAATTACATCCCGGGCAGTTACCGGAACAAAATGAAGTCATTGAAAAAATCATACAGGCATCTTCTGAATCTTCAAATAAGGATGCAAACGTGCTGACAGAAGCCATGGCAGAGGTTTTGGTAAAACAGGGAAAACGTGAAAAAGCGTTGGAAATGTATGAAAAATTAAGTTTGATAAATCCTTCAAAAAGCGCGTACTTTGCAGCGAAAATTGAAAATTTAAAAATTGTTTAAATATGTTAGTTGTTTTTATTATTCTTATTGTTTTAGCATCGATAATCCTGGGAGTGATTGTGCTCATTCAAAATCCAAAAGGGGGAGGCCTTTCTTCTTCATTGGGCGGATTCAGCAATCAATTGATGGGTGTAAAACAAACGACTGATGTACTTGAAAAAGGAACATGGCTTTTCGCAGGCATCATCGGCCTGCTTTGCCTTACTTCTACCTTATTTATTCCAAGATCAGGTGGCACTAATTCAAAGGACAATCTTATAAATGAAGCGCCTGTTGGAACTCCTTTGGCGCCTCAGCAAAATAATACGGTGCCAATGCCATCAACGCAATCGGCTCCTGCCACTACTACGCCAGCAAAATAATTCATTAAAAAAGTGATTGCCCTGTCTCCAAAAAAGACGGGGTTTTTTTATGATTATTTATTTTCGTGAAAAAATAAAGATTTACTTTCAATCAGAATTGTCAATTTCATCATGAGGAAAACGTTTTTATTCATTCTGTTAATTGTTGTTATAGGGTTGCTTTATTGTGCCTGGAGCATTTTTGGGCCAAGTATTCAAAATCCAAATAAGAAATTTTTATACATTAAGACCGGCAGCAATTACCAACAGGTAAAAGACAGCCTGCTAAAAAACAATTTTATAAAAAGTACTTTCTGGTTTGATAAAATTGCGAGCTACGCCGATTATCCTCAAAATGTAAAAGCGGGTAAATATAAAATTGAAAACAGGATGAGTTTGTATCATCTCGTAAGAATGTTGCGTTCCGGGAGGCAGGTTCCGGTGAACCTGGTAATTACCAAACTAAGAACTAAAGAAGACCTTGCGAAAAAGATCTCTTTAAATTTTGAAACTGATTCTTTAAATGCAATTAATTTTTTAAACAACGAAGATTCATTACGGCAGTTTGATGTGGATACAAATACGGTAATGACCGATGTGATTCCGAATACTTATTCGTACAAATGGAACACTTCAATGAAAAATATTTTTAAAAAATTATATGAGGAAGAACAGAAATTCTGGAACCAGCAAAGGCTTCAAAAAGCAGAGCGGTTGCACCTTTCGCCCAAACAGGTTTATACTTTAGCCTCCATCGTGGAGGAAGAAACCAACAAGCAGGAGGATAAAGGAAAAATTGCCAGTGTGTATATCAATCGTTTAAACAAAGGAATGAAACTTGCCGCAGATCCGACCGTGAAATTTGCATTAAAAGATTTTGGATTGAAAAGAATTTATCACAAACACCTGGAATTTGTTTCTCCATATAATACCTATTTGAATTTAGGATTGCCACCAGGTCCCATCTGTACGCCTTCCATAAAAACCATTGATGCTGTTTTAGATTCTCCTGAAACGGATTATTTATTTTTTGTAGCCCGTTCCGATTTTTCGGGATACTCCGATTTTGCTTCTAATTATCAACAACATCAGTTGTATGCAAAGTCTTACCAACAAGCGTTAGACAGTTTGATCAAATCAAGGCAATCAGATGCCGGGAAATAGAAAAGACGGTTTTGTATAAAAAAAAGTTTTAAAAATCAGAAGAAAGTTTTGAGCCAAAAAAAATATTTCTTTGTTTATCCGATAAAATATCTGATAAAAAAAAGCAAGAAATGGTCGCCACCTGGTTTCCAGGGAATTAAATTGTATTCTGTGCTCAGGTATTTTTTCAAGGGGTTTAATATGCCTGATTTTACGGAAAAGGCGTCTGCGATTTCTTATAATTTCATCATGTCGGTTCCAACTTCCTGCCTGTTTCTTTTTACACTAATTCCAAATCTTCCTTTCGTTTCCAAAAAAGGAATGAAGTTCCAGTTGCATGGATTGATTCACGACATTATTCCTTCTAAAACATATAATACTGGTTTAATAGATTTTGTAGACAGTTTTATTGATGGATCAAAAATCGGATTGATTTCTTTTACGTTTATTTTATCACTTTTTTTTGCATCAGGTGCCGTAATGGGTTTAATGCGGTCATTCAACAAAAATTATGTCGGTTTTGAAAGAATGAGGGGATTGAAAACGAGATGGGAAGCCATTAAACTAACCATGATGCTTTTTGGTTTATTGCTCCTGTGCCTGGTTTTATTATTACTTCAATGGAACATTTTAAAATGGCTTGGGGTTCGGGATATTAATTTGAGAAATCTCATTTTTTATGGACGCTGGCTTTTCATCCTTGCATTGATTTTTTATTCGTATGCGTTTATTTATCGTTATGCTCCGTCCACCAAGAGGAGATGGAATCTGGTGTCACCAGGGGCAGTAGTAGCAACTTTTTTAAGCATTCTGGTAACGATAGGATTTACCGAGTTTGTTAATAATTTTGGCAGATACAACATACTCTACGGTTCCATAGGAACGATCATGGTAGTAATGATCATGATTTTTTTAAACTCAATGGTGGTGCTTATCGGATTTGAAATAAACCTGAGCATTAACACTTTAAAAACAACGGCGGAAAAGAAGGAAGCAATCAGGGGATAAGATTTATCGATTTTCTATTCGACAATATTACTTTAAGTAAAAACCGTTGTTTTTGTACACTGTACTACTTACTGTCTTCTTTCAAGTTAAACGCTCTTCAAATTTCCTTACTCCTAATGGTGTAACAATTATTTCCATGTTTTTTCCTTTGTACTGCGGTTGTAAAATAATTGAATTGAGGCAACCATTTTCTTTTAAAAGGAGTTTTTATTACAAAACCTTTTTTATGAAAACAAAAAACAAAATCAAATTAGTCATCAGCACGTTCGTGCTGTGTATTATTGCCGGTATCGCTTTCTACTCATGTGGTAAAAGTTCTGGTTCAAGTAACACAAATTCCACTCCAACTACGGCCAGCACAGTCGTCATAAAAAACTTTGCTTTTTCGCCAGCGTCGCTTACTGTTAAAAAAGGAACAAAATTGACATGGATGAATAATGAAGCGGCAACACATACTGTTACAGCGACTGTTAATGGCAATAAGTTCAGCAGCGGATCTATTGCACCCGGAGGCGGCACTTTTTCATTTACTTTTAATACTGCCGGCGATTTCAATTACCAATGCACGATCCATCCACAAATGGTTGCCAGCGTGCATGTGCAATAGAATAAAAACGTCCTATCGCTGTTGAAGTTTCGAATCATTCTAAATTGTGAAAATGAAAGATTTTTTCATGAGCCTTGGAAAATTATTTTTTAAAAGCTATGTTTTAAAAAACCACCCAGTTTATTGTTACGTAATTATAAGAAATGATTATTCTGGAGGTCTTTACTATTCCATTAACTTTGAAAAAATATTTTTTAAATATCAATTAATTCATCACAAAAAAGAATACCATGTTAAGCATCTTTTTAAAACCTGTTTTATTGCTTTCAATGCCCGGAGGCAGCGAATGGATCTTAATCCTTTTGGTTGTTTTATTATTCTTCGGAGGCAAAAAAATTCCTGATCTGATGCGAGGCATCGGTAAAGGCGTTAGAGAATTCAATGACGCTAAAGAGCATGTAAAAAGTGAATTGGAAGCCGGAATGAACGAGAAGAAAGCAGATTAATATTTCTCTCCCTCAAATCCCATCTTCCTTTAAAAGTTTCGTACCCTGTAAATTTTTTGCAGGGTATTTTTGTTTTTTCTTTTAGAAAAATTACAGTGTGCTGACACATGTTCTGCTACCTTTGCAACAGAGTTTTAAATAAAAACCAAACTCATCCCTATGTTAAGTATTATTCTAAAACCTGTTTTACTTCTTTCAATGCCAGGAGAATCTGAATGGTTGCTGATTCTTTTGGTAATCCTTTTATTTTTTGGAGGCAAAAAAATCCCGGATCTGATGCGTGGTATTGGCAAGGGTGTCAGAGAATTTAATGATGCAAAGGAGCATGTGAAAAGTGAGATCGAGGCCGGAATGAAGGAAAAAGATATAGCTCCTGAACCGCCGAAAGCTCCTGTAACAGCAGCACAAATTACTACTTCCACTTCTGCAACTACAACAGAATAATCAACGTTGTAAATACAGACTTTCCTTTATTGTTGCCAGCCTCATTGATGCTGTCGGGCTATGCATTTTTTTCGAGCAAAAAAGCATATCCGAACTTATGTCTTTTGTGTGAAAGACCATTGTTTTATTAATTGTAAAATATTATTTAAAATATTTAAAGAACTGGCTTTCTATATTTCACGGTTACAAATGTTTTTTTCAGTAAACGAATAAATAACCGTTTTTCATCTTTCAGTTGCTACAAGGGATTGTTCTCTATTCTATGACGCGATTTTCTTTTTTAATCTTGAATGTAAAATGTTTTTGAGAAAGAAAACTGAATGTAACAATGATTACGGTTGCAAATATTTTCGCGATGGTTGGAAAAAAATGAAGATATTGGATCAGCAAATTTAAAATGAGATAATTCAACAAAAGATTGACAACAACAATTAAAAGATAACGGAATAGTTGCACATGCCCACGCAGGTAAGAAGTATTAAAAACCAGGTATTTATTCAGTAAAAAACCAACGGGAAATGTAATGCAAAATGCCATACACAATGCAGCATTATATGGCTTGAGTGAAATAAAACCAAGATTCAGGATTCGTTTGTCAAGAATAAAATTGAAGCTGATATAAAAAAGAAAGATATCGAGCAGCATATTGCTTCCACCGCAAACAGCATAGCGAAAAGTTTGCAAAGGAATCACCTTTTTAAAAGGCGGATAAAAAAAATCTATAAAAGCAAGGATCTTTTTACGCATTTGTTCGCTCGATAATTTTTGATACTAAAATTCCCGGCATGAGCCGGGAATTTATTATAAAAATCTTCCTCATTTACTTGATCACGTAACGAAGGCCAATGCCTAATGATAAGTTCGAACCGGTATAAGGCGCCAGGTAGAAAAACGGATCAAGCCCATGGCTTACATCAATCGGTGCGTCAGCAAATTTGTAATCAACGCCGCCAGTCAAACGCAAAGCGAATGTGGTACTATTATTACGGTTTCCGTCAATTCTTGGCCCGGTTCCGAAGCCCAGCATAGCACCACCTCCAACAAAATATTGCAATCCTTCGGCACCGGAGATTGGCCCCTGATATTGGTACAATCCTTCAATTCCTATACCGCCATTAAAAAATAATAACGATCCTTCCAGCGCTGTGTTTGCTGCAGTAGAATGACGCACATTCACGCCTCCGATAGAGCCATCACCTGTATAGAATTTTGCTCCTAATGCAGTCTGATAAGTTTGTGCATTTGCTGCCAGGGCTGCTGAAAATATAAATGCAAACAGGAAAACAAATACTTTTTTCATAAAGTTGATTTTAAATTTTTGCTGAAATAATTAATTTTTCTGGCGCAAAAGTATTGATTAAATAATTTGAATAGAAATGTTTTTGCACTTTGATTTTATCTTTCAAATATTGAAAAATCCGGAACGTTGAGCCGCCCGGTTTTTTAATATTTCATTAAAATAAACTGTTGTTAAAAGAAGTAGGATGGTCTTTGTATGATGTATGATTTTACATCATTCATCAGGAAGTCACTTTTAATTTATCTCCAAAAACTTTTTTCAATTTATCAACTTTTGGTTTTATAATATAATAGCAGTAAGATTGCGTAGGATGATTTTTATAATAATCTGAATGATAATTCTCTGCGGGATAAAACACTTTAAATGGCTCAATGGCAGTTACAATAGGCGAATTAAAAACATGACTCTCATTCAAAGCTGTCTTATATTTTTCAGCTTTTTCTTTTTGTTCTTCATTGTGATAAAAAATGACACTTCTGTATTGCGGCCCAATATCATTTCCCTGTCTGTTTAATGTAGTAGGATCATGTGTTTCCCAAAATACTTCTAAAAGTTCATCAAAAGATATTTGTGACGGATCATATTGAATTTGTAAACATTCAGCGTGGCCGGTATTTTTACCGCAAACCTGTTCGTATGTCGGTTTCTCTACATGACCACCGGTATATCCGCTGGTTACTTTTTCTACTCCTTTTAATTGCTGAAAAACGGCTTCTGTGCACCAGAAACAACCGTTTGCAAATGTGGCAGTTTCTAATTTTTTTTCACTATTCATTTTCGTCAGTTTGTTGTTATTACAAAATTCTACAGATAGCAAACGAAGAAATAACTGAATTTTTAATTTTTAAACTTATTTATTAACCCAGTATTTTTAAGCCTCATTATTTCACAAGCTTCACATTCACTGCATTGCCGCCTTTTGGCCCCATTTCGATTTCGTAACTAACTTTATTGTTTTCTTTAATTGGCTGGGATAAAGAATTTGCATGAACAAAAACACTTTCATGTGTTACCTGGTCTTTTATAAATCCGTATCCTTTATCATTATTAAAAAAGGTAACAATCCCTGTGTGGATAAGGTCTTCAGGATTTAAAGGTTCTTGTTTGGGAACGCCAATTTCAATGTCCTCCACATTTACAATTATTTTTTTGCGTGGATCAGGCGGTTTGGATGAAAGATTTCCATTTTCATCCAGGTATGCATATTCGCTTTCGGGATTCAATTTACTGTTTTCTCTCCTTTCCTGTTTCTTTTCTGCTTTCTCTTTCTTATTTTGTTTTTTTTTCTTTTCTCGTTCCTTCTTATTCCAGGTTTCTGCCATATAGTATTTTGCTGATTTTTTTATTGATTCTGTTCGAATCGGATGATAATTGATGTGTACATATTCCGGTAAACATATTTTCCGGTGGTGATCAAAGGTACATCAATATTTTTCTTCTTTTGAGAATACTTACACGGCCACTTGAATCAATTTAGCTGAAGTTTTACTTAGTGGGTTTAAAATCAGGATTGTTGTACATTGATTTATCGAATAAATAATACTTGCCGTCTTTAAAATTTTTCCAATACCGGTGGCCCATTACATCATAATATAACCGGCCATCGACACTCTTGCTCGCGGCCTCATCGTTTACCGTGATCACTTTAGGAAATTCAGTTTTGGGTTTTGGTTTAATAACTGGTTTCGGAGTTTCCGCAGAATCAGCTTTTTTTGTTTCAGCGGGGGGAACAGCAATCACTGTTTTTTTTACTTCAGAAGAAGTATTGCTTTTTGCCGGGACAACAGTAGCCGTTTTGGAAGGATGAACTTTTTTACTGCAACTGTTTAGCATAAAGCCGATAAAAGCAATAATGATCAGTAAGGATTTTTTATACATTAGTTAAAAGAATTATTTCCTGATAAAACCAAAAATTATGCCTTTAAATCAGAAAGATTCTTCGAAAAAAAATGGAAGCAACTTTAATCAGCCTCTTTTAAAAAAAATTTAAGTTTTGCCACTCACACTTTCATACATTTTAGCAAAACGTTCTCAAAAATTATTGGTTATTTAGCAATAGTCGGTTTAACTAAAAACAGTAAAGGGATTAACTATTTATGAACTTATCCTGACGCATAAACTGCCGGTTTTTGTCTTAACCAAGACATTTATTGAACACGTAACCTTAAATTTTACTCTATGGAAAAGAAAAGAAATCCGATTTGGAAAAACAAGTTTATTTATGCTCTTGCTGCAACAGTATTTTTGCTTTCGGCGTGCAAGAAAGAAATGCCTGTAAATAATACCGCTATTTCAGGCTTGATGGCCATTAATTTAATTCCTGATCAACCCGCAGTTGATCTTATTATGTCTGGTAATTACCTTACAAATTCACCATTGTCTTATACAAATTATACAGGAACGTATTTATCAGTTTACAGCGGGAACAGAACGGTTGCTTTGGGACTTTCAAATACCGACACGACCATATCACGCACACATTTTGTTTTTGAACCGTCTAGATTTTATTCAGTAATCGCAATGGGAGCAAACGGAAATTACCGCAATCTTGTGTTGAATGATAATATTGATTCACTCGCTACCGGCTCAGGGCTTGCCTTTGTACGTTATGTGAATGCGGTTCCTGATTCATCAAAGGCAGATATAAGCATTGCACAAAATGGAAATAACGTGCTAAATGCAAATGCTTCTTTTGCTACAGCTTCTGATTTTAAAAGCGTATCTCCGGGTGATATTACGGTAACAGCTTCCGGCGAAAACTATTCTGTAAACAGGACGATCAGTGTTGAAAAAGATAAAGTTTATACCGTAATGCTCGCGGGTATTCCCGAAGCAACGGATACGGCAAAAGCAGTGCAGATCAAGTACATTGTGAATGGAACGGTTTCGGCGAATCCGTAAGATTTTTAAATAAGAATAATTTGGTTCTAAATTATATTTTAAGGCCGGAAAGCGCGTGTTGCATTTTCCGGTTTTTTTTAATTGATAAGATCCGCAAGAACCATTGCTGTCACCGCTTCTAACACAACGGGAACGCGCAAAGCAATACACAGGTCATGTCTTCCTTTTACAGAAAATGGTTCAACGTTGCCGGTTTCCACATTCAGCGTTTCCTGCAGCTTTGGAGTAGAAGAAGTTGGTTTTACCACAATGCGAAATATCAGATCATTGCCATTGGTAATTCCGCCAACGATGCCGCCTGCATTGTTTGTAGCAGTAGTACCATCAGCATTTATCAGGGAATCGTTATGTTCACTTCCAAACATTTTTGCAGCAGCGAAACCAGCGCCAAATTCAATTCCTTTCACTGCAGGAATAGAAAAAACAGCATGACTGATCAATGATTCTACAGAATCGAAGAATGGTTCTCCAAGACCGATTGGTAAATTAGAAACTTTGCATTCTACAATTCCCCCGATGGAATCTTTTGCATCAATTGCTTTTTGCAATCCTTTTTCCAAATCTTTTTCACCACCTACCTCCAGGATGGAAGAATGAATTTCGATCTTTTTATCGCCAACAAAAGTCGCCAGCACTTTTTTTGCAACAACGCCCGCAGCCACCAACGCAACCGTCAGCCTTCCGCTGAAATGGCCGCCACCACGATAATCTTCAAATCCTTTGAATTTTTTATGTGCGACAAAATCTGCATGACCCGGTCGTGGAACGGCTCTTTGCTTTTCATAATCGCCGCTTCGGGTATTAGCGTTTTTAAATAAAATGGTAATCGGCGCCCCGGTGCTTTTATCATTAAAAACACCGCTGATTATTTCCGGAATATCATCTTCTTTGCGCGGAGTGGTACCTTTTGCACCTGGTTTTCTTCTTTCAATATCATCTTTAAAATCCTCAGCTGTGATGGGAACTCCCGGCGGACAACCATCAATTACAATACCTACATACTCGCCATGTGATTGCCCAAGAATCTGTACCCTAAAATTTTTTCCAAAAGAATTCATAATTAAAACTTTAAAACTAAAAACTAAAACTTTGAACCTTCCGCGGTTCGATAATCAATATCCATATTCTCTCAAATGAATCTCATTATCCCGCCACTTCGGCCGCACCTTTACAAACAATTCCAGGAAAACTTTGCTACCTATAAATTCTTCAATATCTTTCCTGGCAAGGGTTCCCAGCTGCTTGATCATTTTTCCACCTTCCCCCAAGATGATTCCCTTTTGTGTTTCTCTTTGCACAATAATATCGGCCATGATTTTTGTAAGAGTTGCCTTCTCTTTAAATTCCTGCACAAGAACCGTGGTATGATACGGAATTTCTTCCTGGTATAAATAAAATATTTTTTCCCTGATTAATTCACTTACAAAGAATTTCATGGGAAGATCGCTCAAATTATCATCATTATAAAATGGCGCCCCTTCCGGCAGGAAAGAAATAATGGCATTTAGTAATTCCTGTATTCCTTTATTTTTTAAAGCAGAAATTTCCACAACTTTTTTACAATATTTCTTTTCAGAAAAAAATGCAACGGCTTTATCAACCGTTTCTTTATTTACCAGGTCGGTTTTATTCAAAACCACTATTGCCGGCGCCTTCAACGAAAGTGAAGAAAATATCCCGTTGGCTTCTTCAAGGTTATCTTTTATATCCACAATCAGCAAAGCCACATCAGCATCTTCCAAACTGCTTTTTACCGCAGCCATCATTTTTTCATGCAGCTTGTATTTTGGTTCAATAATTCCGGGAGTATCAGAGAAAATTATTTGATAATCTTTATCATTTAAAATGCCCTTTATCCGGTGGCGCGTTGTTTGAACTTTTGGCGAAACGATGGCAAGCTTCTCTCCTATTAATGCATTGAGCAAGGTACTTTTTCCTGCATTTGGTTTTCCAAAAATATTTACAAATCCGGATTTCATAATTCCTGCGAAATTAATTCATCGGCTATAAAAGAATGAAACAATTTCGGTTTTAAAATCCTTTCAGGTATAAATATTGATAATGGGATTTTATGAAACTTCCATCCACTTTTACGAAAGATGAAATGTGCATACACGCCATTATTGAAACGCCAAAAGGATGCGCTGCCAAATATGACTACGACGAAGAAATGCAAATGTTTAAATTGAAAAAATTGTTGCCAAAAGGAATGTCATTCCCGTTTCATTTCGGTTTTATTCCACATACAAAGGCTGAAGATGGAGATCCGTTAGATGTGCTGGTTTTATTGGATGAACTTGCCTGGCCTGGCTGCGTTATTGAATGCAAAATAATCGGGGTAATGGAAGCGACAGAAACTGAAAATAATAAAACGAACAGGAATGACCGTTTGATTGCTACCGCCATTGCATCAGAGAAATACAATAAAATAAAGGATATATCTTCTATGAATGAGTATCTTGAGAAAGAAATTGAAAATTTTTTCAACACCTATAATAATCTTGAAAAAAAGGAATTTAAAATCATTTCAAAAAAAGGTCCTGAGGTTGCCATAAATTTGATTAAAAAGCAAATAATAAATGGACCTGATAAATGAGTTGTTTGGACATGGAAAAGATTTGAATTCTTTGCAAATGAGTGTCCGTGCCATAAGTGTTTTTTTTATTGCACTGATCCTGATCCGATTCACAGGAATGCGTGTTTTCGGAATTAAATCAGCCTTTGACACCTGCATCATTATCATGCTGGGCGCGGTTCTTAGCCGGGCAGTTGTTGGCGCTTCGCCATTTATTCCTACTATAATTGGTTCGGCAGCTTTGTCGGTAGTGTATAAAATAATTGCATGGCTCAGCGTATCAAATCAGTTCATCAGCCATTTGGTAAAAGGAAGACCGCTTTCGCTTTATAAAGATGGAGTGCTGAACGGCAAAAATATGAAAAGATGTACTTTGAGTTATGGCGATGTTATGGAAGAAGTGCGGTTGCTGCTCAATCAAAATTCGCTTGATAATATTTCAGAAATTTTTATGGAAAGAACCGGAAAGATTAGTGTGATTGAAAAAAATAAGGTGATAGAAAAAAGCAACCCTAAAAAATTTTAAGAGACAAAAATCCAAAACTACATTTCAAGGATTCTGCATTCTTTTAAACGTTTACAGTAAACCAGGAAATAATCAGAATTCGTATTTTAAACCAAAACGCCCCGAACATCGGGGCGCTTGGTTTTATCAAAGAATAAAATGAATTAGAAACTATAGCGTAAACCAAGTTGCATTCCCCAGGTAGTACTTGAAGATTTCACTTTTACAAAAGGATCCGTAGCTAAAGCGCCACTATATTCGGCAAGCGTATATGTTGGAGCTCCTGAAGTTACTCCTTTTAATGAAAGAGGATTGTTGATTGTGTACAAATCGCGAATTCCCCAGTTCCTGTTAAGCAGATTTGGAAGATTTACAATATCGACAATAAATTGTAAGGTATGCTTTGTGTTTCCGGATTTTATATAAAAGTCCTCCATTATGCGTGCATCAACACGATTGAACCATGGAGTTAATGCAGAATTTCTTTCAGCATATTGACCTTTGTGTTTGCTCAAATAAGGAGAGTTGCTTACAAATTCATCATAAGCAGTCTGCTGCTGTGCAACAGTATATTTAACTGAACCATCTTTATTTAAGAATGGCACAAAAGGTACGTCAGAACCTTTTGCATAAATAAACATCAGATCAGATGCATTATTACCATCATTATTCAAATCCCCACCCACGATATAACTATATCTTGTTTGGTTTGCGCCTTCATAAAATAATGAAATGGTTGTAGCCAGGTGGCTTGCATATTCAAATCTGTATGAAACGTTTCCGATAATCCGGTGCGGAATAGAATAAGCAGAATTATAAAGTTCTATATCATTGGGAGTTCCTTTGTTAATAATGGATTGCCATGCAGAAGTTGCTTGTGAACCAGGGTTTGAACTTACTTCTGTTGCAAGTGTATAAGTATAAGCTAACGACCCAAAGAATCCGTTAGAAAAAGACTTGGAAATCTGTGCTGTTGAAGCGAATGAATACCCTTTTTTGGTATTCTCCAAAACAATCACGCTACCAACAGAAGGATTAACGAACTTGGCAGCGCCAGTTTGTGAGGATGGATAATATGGTCTGTTATCCGCACCTTTTAAAGTTGCTGTAGGAGCAATCAGGTTAGCATTACGCATTTTTACTGCATTCAGATCTTTGGTGTAAAGGATGTCAACAGTTGCTACAAAACCATTTCCCAATTGTTTATCAATTCCTAAGTTCGTTCTGAAAACCTGTGGAAATTTAAAATTAGGATCAATCAATACAAAACTTCCCGGTGCTTTTGCTGTAACCGTTGTTGGGAATTTAGAAAGATATGCATCAGGATTCGGGTTAAAAGTAATGCTAGCAAGTTGATCAGGTGTTCTCAGTACTGCTCCGTTTTGATAAACACCACTATTACTTGGCATATTTGTTAAGAACACAAATGGAATTTTACCTGTGAACACACCAGTTCCGCCACGTAAAACAAGGCCTTTCTCGTCCGGAACTTTCCATCTGAAACCTACACGTGGGGATAAAAGAACGGTCGCTTTTGGCCATTTTCCTGTAGAATAATGTTGCATATTCGCGTTTTCATCAGGAAACTGTAAAGCAGTGATTGCAGGATTTTCTATCGGCTGTTGAAGATAAGTAGGAACATCGCCCCTGATACCGAAAGTCAATTTAAAATTAGGGTTAAGATTCAATTCGTCCTGTGCATAAATTCCTAATTGGCCCAATTTCAAATCTGCTGAGAATACTTTTGGTTGTCCGGGAACCAAAGAATAAGTGTAAGAGAAAAATGCAGGAGGTGCATCGGTAACAAAATCATTTAAGGTATTATAAATATAATAGCTTTCAGAACCACCCATAAATGCATTACCTACTTTTTGATATTCATAAGTTCCACCGAAAGTAAGTGTGTGTTTCCCAGCAAAATACGTGAAGTTGTCAGTAAGAGTAGCGATGTTGTTAATCACCTCATTGTTCCTGGTAAATGGATCAGTACCGGCACTCATATAATTTCTCCCTTTGGTCACACCGTCAACCGTTCCATCTGCATTAAAAATTTCGATAGTTGGAAATATCCCACCGGGGCTAAATCTCGTATCATTCACATGAGTGTAAGCAAGTAACAACTGATTAGATGCCCTGCTGGTAAAATTACTGTTCAATTCTAAAGTTCCTGATTGAACCACATGATCCGTACCATAGTCTGAATTAGAAAATCCAATAGATTCGACGCTGTTACGGTTATTAGGAAGCCTTGATTGAGAATTTGAAGCAACACCTGTTGTCGGATCAGTTATGATAAATCCTCCTACTCCACTGTTTGGTACGCTGCTTCCATTTAAAGGTGAATTATCAGATCCTTTAAAATCAGAATATTTCAACACCAGTTTATGTTTTTCACTAATGTTCCAGTTTATTTTTGCTAAAACTTTACGATTTTTAGTAACAAAATTGGGACGGTTATCATACACACCGGCATCATAGCCATATTTTGATTTCAATACATCTCTGAATTTATCCAAAGAATCTTTTGGGGCTGCAGAAGCTGTTCCTGAAGCACTCGAACCTTTTGGTACATAAACGTTGGAGTTCGGAACGGCTGAATTTTCCCATTCAGCATTCACGAAGAAGAACAGCTTGTTTTTGATAATTGGTCCACCAAGAGTAGCACCATAAACTTTATTCTTTTGTGTAGGAGCGGTTACGTTTACTTTTCCGGCGTGAGTTCCGTTGAAGCTTTGATCACGATAATATCCGTAAGCAGAACCATGGAAAGTGTTTGTACCACTTTTAGTAAGAATATTCAAACCTGCACCAGTAAAACCTGACTGCCTTACATCATAAGGAGCAATGTTTACAGAAATTTCATCAAAAGCTTCGATAGAGATGGGACTTGCACCGCCACCAGGTAGTGGATCTGTACTTAATCCGAAGTTATTATTCAAATTAGCACCATCAACTTGTAGATTATTAAATCTTCCGTCTCTGCCTGCAAAATTATTTCCGTTAGCTTGGGGAGTAAGGCGGGTAAAATCAGTAACGCTTCTGTTAAAAGAAGGAAGATCCGCAATTTGCCTTGCATTTAAAATGGTGCTTGCACCTGTTTTAACAATCGTTGGCCTCCTGGAAGCGGCAATGGTAACTTCTGTTAATACATTTGCTTTTTGGCTTAAAGTGACATCAGCAACATAAGGCTCGCCAAGGTTTAAAGTGATGCCTTCTATTTTTGAAGGCTGATACCCAACATAATCCACGGTAAGTGTATAAGGACCGCCAATCCTGGTATTGGGTAAAGTAAAGTTGCCGTCTTTTTTGGTCAGTGTTGCATATTTCGTCCCTGAAGGAACGTGAACTGCAGTAACGGTTGCTCCTTCAAGTGGCTCGCCGCTGTCAGATTTGACAAAACCGGTTATACTACTTGTTGTTACCTGCGCATTCATTGCAAAAGGGAACAAAAAAGCAGCAATTAATAATGGTAGAATTCTTTTTAGATTCATAAATTCTCGTTTTAGTGTTTTTTTTGAGCCGCAAAGAAAGTAAAAATTACTCTATTTGGGATTAAGTTTTTATTAACAATATAAAGGCAATTTTACACAGCTATTCGCTGCATGCAGGTTATTCACAAGTTATCAATCAGTGCTGAAAGTTAGGTTCAGAAAGCTTTTGGATGGATTTTGTTTGCAGTAAAGCAAGAAATAATTTAAATTCTTATTTCTTTAAATTACCCGATTTAACTTGCTGGTATGATATCAATTATGGCTTATTTCTTCTTTTAATTCCTCTCAGATTTGCTTTTTACATCTACCAGTAAATACATACGAGGAGATTACTGAAAAGAATTACAGTTTTTAAATAGCAACCATCACATAAAATTCTTCGTTTAGAAACTCAGGGATATCGGTGTGCAGAAATATTCTGATTTAACATAAAATCATTCACAGGTTGC
>JBQCFI010000310.1:0-2484 GCA_051959325.1 Ginsengibacter sp.
GGCTGAAGGACTTCCTTATGGCAAACATTCTTTACAGGTTTTTAAAAGAACAGAATGGGATAAAGGAAAAACGTGGTTTTATGGATTAATGGAAAATGAAAATAGCCGGCTTTTGAAAGCGAATAAATTGCCACACAGAAAGATCGAGTTCTTTGGCAACTCCATCACCTGCGGCTATGCCATTTATGATTCGGCAAAAGATTTTCCTTATGGATATTATGAAAATAATTACGACACTTACGCCGCTATCACAGCGCGTCATTTTAATGCACAATATCATTGTACCGCTAAAAGCGGCATCGGCATCATGGTGAGCTGGTTTCCGCTGATCATGCCTGAGATGTACGACAGGCTCGACCCGACCGATTCAACCAGCAAATGGGATTTTTCAAATTACACACCCGATCTTGTCGTCATCAATTTATTTCAAAACGATTCATGGATTATAAAGATGCCGCAGAATGAACAATTCAAAAAACGTTTTGGAACCACACCTCCGGATTCATCGCAGATCGTAGCAGCTTATAAAAATTTTGTGCAAACGATTCGCTCTACTTATCCAAAGGCCCAAATCATTTGCATGCTCGGCAACATGGACATTACCAAAAAAGGTTCGCCCTGGCCGGGGTATGTTCAAAAGGCCGTTGACGAGTTGCACGATAAAAAAATATTTACCTATTTCGTCCCTTATAAAAACACCTATGGCCATCCCAAGGTAAAAGAGCAAAAGGAGATGGGCGAGGGGCTGATACAGTTTATTGATGAGCACATAAAATGGTGAGGGAAGAATGGAGCTAAGTGCCGTCGCAAGCTTTAGAAGATTGCCACGAAAACCCCTTTCATGTTCCTACTAAATAATAAGCTTCTTGTTCCAGGGGTTTTCTCGCAATGACGAATCAATACTCTTTCCTTCATTGGAGGGATGAGTTTCCGTCGGGCTTTTGCCGTCCTTTAGATTTGCTTTCATCAATTATTTATAAAATGCTATTACTATTACCTTTTCTTTTTTTGGTTCTTTTTTTCTTTTAATAATTCACAAATTTGTGTGGATAAACCTAACCATCGGCAGCGGCGCTTTATGTTTCCGTCAAGGTTTTTATACCTATGCAATGATGCAATCCGCTGCCGTTTTTTCCCTTAGTGGCCATATAACAATTAGGGTTAATTACCCATTATTAAGGACTTGGACCGATGGGGCAAAAAGGTTAGATTCTTAACAAATTTAAAATTAATAAAATGGACAACACTACAAAATTCTTTATCGGTATTGATGTATCAAAACCTCATTTTGATGTATCGCTGATGGCTGTAATTAATCATGAGAAGCAAACTGTTGAAACCGGTCGTTTTGACAATACCATTCCAGGATTAAAATTATTTGATAAGTGGCTTAAAAAATACCGTGTTTCATTTGATGAGAACAGTTTACTCGTTATTGAAAATACAGGTATTTATCATCGCCTTTTATGGTCATACTGCAGCAATAAAAATTTACCCATTCACATTGGGAATGCAGCTCATATTAAATGGAGCTTCGGTATTGCCCGGGGTAAAAATGATATTATTGATAGTTTGCGCCTTTGTCAGTATGGCTTTAAAGAAGCTGATACGCTCAAAGCTACGCCTGGACTAAATCCTGTGTTGATTCTTTTAAAGGATTTGGTTACTTCCAGAAGTAAATTAATATCACAGATCAATAGCATTAAGACCTATATCAAAGAGCTAAAAGATATTAATGATAGAGCTACTCAAAACCTGCTGGCAGAATCTTATAAAGACGCTATAAAAGGTATCGCTAAATCCATAAAGAAAATAGAAGCCGAAATAAAAAAGATAATAGCAGGTGATCCGGCCCTTAAAACTAATTATGATCTTCTAATCAGTGTGCCAGGCATTGGTCGTGTTACAGCTGTATATATGCTTTGCTGCACTGCTAACTTTGCAGGCAAAATAAATGGTAAACAACTTGCGTGCTATGCTGGTGTTGTACCGTTTGAATACCAAAGTGGAATCAGTATAAAAGGCAAAAGACGGGTACATAAAATGGCGAATAAAGATTTAAAAAAATTAGTAAATATGGGTGCACTATCAGCCATACGTTGCTACCCGGAATTTAGAAACTATTATGAACGCAAAACAAAGGAAGGAAAACATCCTTACAGTGTTATAAATGCGATAAGAAATAAAATAATCTTAAGAGCAGTAGCAGTTGTTAATAATCAAAAGCCTTATGTCAATAACTACATTGTTGCAGCCTAAAAACTTTAAGAAAAAAATTTAAAAATGACATAACAATCATTGCGAGGCACGAAGCAATCTTCCGGGTTTTCGTAATTGTAAGGCGCCAAGCAATCTCATCCTTGTTTCCGTGATTGCACGACAGGTAGCAATCTCCCATGAAAGCGCCTTAGAAGATTGCCATGAAAACGCCTTTAAACTTCTTCTAAAACGAATAACTTCTTCTCGAGGGTTTTCTCGCAATGA
>JBQCFI010000311.1:0-6668 GCA_051959325.1 Ginsengibacter sp.
GCCTTCGTCGATGCCGGGAAGGGGTTTTGTAGATGATGCACTTTGGCAAAAAAGAGAACTCGATCCGGTTCCCCTTAGAATGGAATTTGACGGGCCAAAAGGAATGCAATGGCTGATGCGCTGGCTTCCTGCCAGAGCGTACGACAACGGCGTTTATTATGTTTTCACCCACCCGATCGGCTATGACGGCGACCAACTCAAAAACGGAAATTCGTTAATCCTCGATCCTTACGGAGATGTGATGGTGGAAATAAAAAGTTTCAATGATGAAATTGCAATAGCAACTGTTACGGAAGATAAATTAAAACTTGCAGGCGGTTACCGTTACAAGAATGCAAGAAAACCTGAATTATACAGAGACATTTTAAGTGCCGATCATCAATCTGAAACAAAGCCTGTTTGGATGGAAAAGGAGGAAGTAGTTTAGAAGTAAGGTGTGGAAGGGTTTAGAGAAATTTGAAAAAGTATCAAAATGCTGTTAGAGAAATAAAAGAATTTTTCGCGGATGGATATTTTAAAAGTTTCAAAATCACATCATGACTACGAAAATTAATTCGTTGGTAGAATTGCTAGCCGTATTAAACAATTCCCAACAGGCAACTCTTGAATTGCAAACTTCCATTCTTTGTCCTTACTCGATTACACTTCCTTTGGGTTTCAGCATTACTGGCGCTGATAAAGAAAAATGTATTTTGAGTTTTAGCAATAGCGAGGGAATCGGGCTCACGGCCAATAACGAAATTTCAAACCTCATCATTCAAACCAATCCTACAAACCGTGCAATTTATTTATTAAGCAATTTCCCTGATTTAGGAACGCTGAAAATAAAGGATCTGACGATCACAGGACAGGTTCAGATTTTAACCAGAACCGGAACAAATAAAACCAAGCTTATTGCTGAAAACATAGACGTCGTTGCTTGCGATGCCAGGAGATATTCTGAGCAGCCCCAGAAGTATGGTGTGAATGTTTACCAGGGTGCATTCACTGTTTACAACTACAATAGTGATGAAAAAAGTGTGATCAATGCGACGCTGACAAATATCAGTCTTGGGCGAAAAGGCGCCCCGGTTATAGGTTCCGGCTTGTTCGTTGCAGGCTTTGGAGATAATGGCGGTATGGTTCTTTCCGACAATATCACCACAGGCGATATTTATTCAAACGGAATGATTCCCTTTGGACAACCGGATATGATTACCGGCGGAGTGTTTATTCTCAATGGAACGAAAATTAAAAAATTAGAACACAAAGGCACGACCACCACTTATGGTGTAAATGACATGGTTTTGGATACGTGGGGCCATGTGCAAAAATGGACAGCTGAAAAAGCAATCACTTCGTATGGTCCAAGCGGAATCGGCTTTGTAAATTTTGGCGTGGTTGACGAATTTGAGGCGAAAGATAAAATTCAAACTTTCGGTTTGGGCGCAAGAGGCTTCAATCAATATGATGGAACAGTCGGCAAGGCCACTTTTCATTCTATTGTAACCAATGGAAATGGTTCTATCGGGATGCAGTTCAGCAAACCTGTTGGAACAATCACTGTTTCAAATGGCGTAGTTTCTCATGGTTCCGAAGGACAGACACTGGTAAAAGGAGTAATTATGAGTTTGCCTGCAGATGGAATTAGCGTGAAACCCGGCGGCGAAATCAAAGAGTTGAATATTTCAGGAGGCATTACTACTTACGGAAATAACGTACATTCATACAATGTAGAAGGTGGCATTGTGAAGCAAATAAACATTGAAGGACAGGTGACTGCAAATGGTAAAAACTCAATAGCCGTGGCAGTTTCCGATCATGGGGAAACACCATTGACCAATGTTTCAGCAATCTCCAAACAAGGAATTGCGCTTCAGATTTCTAATGGAAAAGTGACAGACCGAACAGGACTTACAGCCAAAGGGACAAAAGGAGATGTAATTGAAAAATGATGAAAGAGCACGGTCCTCTCCTCCGGAGAAAGGTTGGGGTGAGGCCAAAACAAGAAATTGAAATATTTGTTTGTTTACTGTAAAAATTGTTTTTCAAATCCGTGTGATTCGTCGCAAAAAAATAACTTCATTTCTCATCAAAATCAATAATTAAAAATTAAAATGGCAACTACCACCACTGCAAAGATAAACTATTACATCGTTTTCCTGATCATGCTCACTTTTTTCGTGATCTCATTTCTTACAAACATCATCGGCGCATTGATCCCGGATATCAAATCGGGTTTTCATCTCAGTCTTACGGAAGTGGCGATTTTGCCATTTGCATTTTTTATTGCTTACGGTGTCATGTCCATTCCTTCGGGCATCATGAATGAAAAGTATAAAGAAAAAAAGATCATGGTAGCAGCGTTTGTCGTTTCCTTTGTCGGTTCGTTGCTGCTGGTTTTATTTCCTAATTATTCCAGTTATATCATCTCGTTATTTTTGATTGGTTGCGGCATGGCGATGCTACAAGTAGTTATCAATCCATTGCTTCGCACTTCCGGTGGAGAAGAAAATTATGCATTTAATTCTGTATTGGCTCAGTTGATTTTTGGAGCAGCCTCCTTTATCAGTCCGTTGGTATATTCTTACTTAGTGACCAATCTTGCAAACAAGGGAGAAATAGATCCGGTTCAACGGATCTTCGCTTCTGTTGTTCCACAAAATCTTCCATGGATTTCATTGTATTGGGTATTCGCAGTTGTAAGTGTCATCATGTTTGTCGTGATTTTGATCTCGCGTTTTCCAAAAGTAATTCTGAGTAAAGATGAAAAAGCCGGTGCATTAAAAGTGCATTTGGACCTTTTAAGAAATCCCATTGTTATTCTATTTTTCATTGCTATGTTTTGTTATGTTGGTACCGAACAAGGTACAGCCAACTGGATATCTCAATTTCTTTATGAATATCATCATTATGATCCACAAACTACAGGAGCCAGTGCAGTAGCGTATTTCTGGGGATTAATGACAGCTGGTGGCGTACTCGGATTATTTTTATTAAAGATCATGGACAGTGCAAAAGTCTTGATCGCGTTTACAGTTCTAGCGATCATCACTTTAAGCATTGGATTGTTTACCGGCAGTGATCCGGTCGCATTATATGCATTTCCAATCGTTGGTTTTTTTGCGTCAGTAATGTATCCGATCATTTTTTCATTGGCATTAAATTCACTGGAAGAACATCATGGTGCATTCTCAGGAATCTTGCTCACCGGCATTATTGGCGGCGCAGTAATCCCTTTGATCATTGGCGCAATTGGCGATCACTTTGGATTAAGAACAGGAATGTTCTTTTTGTATATCACACTTGGCTATATTTTGAGCGTTGGTTTTTGGGCAAAACCGATTATTAAAAATAAAACAATTCAAATGAAGAAGACTGAAACCTGAACGATTAATGCAGGAAGTTGAAAGTGAAAGATTGCATTCTTAATTCGTAATTCTTAATTTTTAATTCTTATTTAAAATCATGTCCACAAAAATAATCGGTATCGATCTTGGTGGCACACACGTCCGCGCCGGCGTTGTGTCAGAAGGGCGATTAGAAAATATTGAATCAGTACGCATTCCCTCAGATGGCTCTGTAGATGAGGTGTTGCGCGTAATCTTTGAATTAGTTGGTCCTTTGATTGATGCGAATATTAAAGCGATCGGTATTGGTGTTCCAAGCGTAGTCGATGTAGAAAAGGGAATTGTTTATGATGTGCAAAACATTCCTTCATGGAAAGTAGTTGAATTAAAAAAACTGATGGAGGAAAGATATCGGCTGCCGGTTTTAATAAACAACGATGCGAATTGTTTTGCTCTTGGGGAAAAATATTTTGGTAAAGGGCGGGAAGCCCGTTCTTTAATTGGGGTAACCATTGGTACCGGTTTAGGCGCCGGCATTATCATTAATGATAAACTATATCCCGGGTTGAATACCGGCGCCGGCGAATTTGGATGTGTAGATTACCTTGACAAATATTATGAGTATTATGCCAGCGGTCAGTTCTTTGAAAATTGTTACCATACCAATGGGGAAGTAGTTTTTCAAAAAGCACAATCCGGCGATCCGTTATCCATCATGATTTTGGAAGAACTGGGAACGCACATTGGGAATGCAATTAAGATGATTCTTTACACTTATTGCCCTGAATTGATAATCCTCGGCGGTTCTATCAGCAAGTCTTATTCTTTCTTTGAAAAAACAATGTGGGAACGCATTCACACATACATTTATTCAAATACACTTGAACATTTTCATTTAGAAATTTCAGAACTGCAGAATGGGGGAGTACTTGGGGCGGCGGCACTTTATTATGATCAGCAACCTGATCATTTTTAAAATAATTCGAAAAATCCAATCATGGACAAAACCAGTTTCCTGCTTATTTCTTTGTTTGTTGCAGGTTTGTATTTTATTTCCTGCAAACCGAACATAAAACTGCCAAAGCCTTTGCACATCGTTGTGGTGGTGGAAGAAAATCACGGTTATGATCAGATAATTGGATCGGAAAATGCACCTTACATAAACCAACTAGCCAGAGAAGGAATGCTTTTTACCAATTCTGAAGCGGTTACGCATCCAAGTCAGCCGAACTATCTCGTGCTCTTTTCCGGAAGCACCCAGAATGTGGATGGTGACGCGTGCCTGGCCGGAAAAGACCCTTATACAACGCCAAACCTCGGTGCAGCACTGGTGAAGGCCGGTTATACATTTAAAGGGTATTCAGAAACATTACCGCGGATGGGTTTTTTAGATTGCACTTACCAGGAAAAGGAAGGTTATAATTATGCAAGGAAACACAATCCATGGGCAGATTGGCAGGGTAGTATAGAAAATGGATTGCCGGATTCTACTAATCAGCCATTTACCGATTTTCCGTCAGATTTTCATAAATTACCAACCGTCTCTTTTGTAATTCCAAATGAAGGAAACGACATGCATAACATCGACGTGGGTGGAGATACCGCGGCCATTAAACGTGGTGATACATGGTTGAAAGATCACATTTCCCCGTATGTGAAGTGGGCGATGAAAAATAACAGCCTCCTGATCCTGACTTTTGATGAAGACGAAAAAGCTAGTTTGTTTGAGAACCATATTGCAACAATTTTTATTGGGCCAATGGTAAAGCGTGAAATATACAGTAACGCTATCAACCATTACAATGTGTTGCGCACGATTGAGGAAATATATCATTTACCGCCTTCAGGGAGTGTAGATGCAGAAGCAATTGAAGGAATCTGGAAATAATCTATAAAATAAAACAAGACTGTTATGACTAAATTGATGTTGATCTTATTGACTTCTGTACTTCTTTCTTTTAATGAAGCAAAAAGCGCACCTTTTCAATCATTGCAAAATATGGCGGATACGTTACCCATTCGCGGTTTTGCAATTGGTGCACCAAGGCCCACAGGCGTTGATTCGTTTGTTACATTTATCAACAAAGAACTGGCACCGCGGCATGTAAATACTTTAATTCTTCGGGTAGATTATCATTACCAATTTAAAAGTCATCCTGAACTGATTGATAGTTTTGCGTTGTCAAAAAAGGAAGTAAAAAAAATTGTGAAAGCCTGTAAACAAAACGGCATTCAAATCATTCCACAAATAAATTTATTGTGGCATCAATCGGAAAGAAACCGGATAGGAAAATTATTAGCCGTTTATCCTCAATTTGATGAAACTCCTTCGGTACTAATGCCTGTAAAATATGAATGGCCGAATCCGGATTACCTGTATTGCAAAAGTTATTGTCCTCTTTATCCTGGCATTCATGACGTTATTTTTCCAGTGATAGATGAGCTGTGTGATGTGTTTGAAGCCAAGGCATTTCATGCCGGAATGGATGAAGTATTTTATATCGCCCTGCCCAAATGTCCACGATGCGGAGGCCGAGATCCCGCACAAATATTTGCCGATGAAGTCAGGACAATCGATAATCATCTTGCTCAAAAAGGGAGACAATTATGGATATGGGGCGATCGTCTTTTGGACGGAAAGACCACCGGGCTCGGGGAGTGGGAAGCGAGCAAAAATAATACTTTCAGAGCTGTTGATATGATTCCAAAAGATGTGGTTATTTGTGATTGGCATTACGAAAGGCCGGATCAGACAGCGGTTTATTTCGCTATGAAAGGTTTTAAAGTAATGACCTGTCCGTGGAGAACCGCAGAAACAGGAGCACAACAAGTGAATGATATGTATAGATTTCGCCAAAGCGCTACTCCTCAAATGAAAGACCGTTTCCAGGGAATCCTGCAAACCGTTTGGAGCCGCAATGATATTTTTTTGAAGGAATTTTATGCAACTGACTCGACAAATAATCCTTACAATCGCGGCCAGGCTGATTGCTTTAGAAAAGTTTTTTCTGCTATGAATGTGAATAAATAAACGCCATGATTAAACGACGATTGCCTTCCATTGACGTCATCCGCGCGCTCACCATGTATTTCATGGTTTTTGTAAATGATCTGTGGACAGACAAAAGCATTCCTGAATGGCTGGAACATGCGCCTGGAAAGGCGGATGCAATGGGTTTTGCTGATATTATTTTTCCTGCATTTTTATTTATTGTCGGATTATCGATTCCTTACAGTCAACAAAGCCGGCAAGCGCGTGGCGAATCAAAACAGCAAATTTTTCAGCATGTTATTCTTCGTTCAATGGCCTTGATTGTGATGGGTTTTTTCCAGATGAAT
>JBQCFI010000312.1:0-3751 GCA_051959325.1 Ginsengibacter sp.
TGCCTCCCTCCTGGCTGTACCATCTGCAGGTACGCCTGATAAAACATGCTGGTAAATCATCTTCATCGCTTTTTATTGAAGGATTAGAAGCTGCCAGTTCATTCATGATTCCGCAACTTTTACCAGTCCATTGGCTGCAACCATTTTTGATGCATTTGTCAGCAAATCTGAAACGCTTTTCCGGCTCACCCTGTTGATGCGCTTTTTCAATAAACGCTTCATTTAGTTTTACCGGAGTATCAAGCAGGGCCACGGTATTATTACCCCGCACGATACCTAGTAAGCTGGCTCCTTTGCTACATGTTGCACTTGGACATAGCTTTGATTCTTCAGCTTCCATTTTAAACGCTTCTTGTTTGAACCCTTACAGCAGAACCCAGAGTTTGTTCCTTTGCGGCTTCCTGTAACCGGTTTAAGTTCGCAACTAAAATTTGTCTCCCAATCCATTTACGCGGAATATATATGCCGCAATAATTATCATCTGCATCCGCACTCGCTCCTACTGCACCCGATTCTGAAAGCTCCTGGAGCAAAAGATCATTAATACGATTTTGGATGCGCTGTGAAGCTTCTTTCGAGAGATTGACCCCGTCAAATTTGATTACGAATTCGTGATTTTTGTCTGGCATAACTTTGATTTATTTTTTGCCTACTCTTTGATCGGATTTTCGGCATATTCCGATTCTGTAAGGTTTCAGGTTTACATAATTTAAACGCAAGAGAGGTTGTTGTTTCATGATTTTCTTTTCATAATAGTATTTTTTAGATTCCAGCTCCCATGTTATTTGGTACAATGACTTATGAAGCCGCTTACCGTTGTTAGTTGATTCCGCCGGTAAAACTAATATCTCAAACAGTGATTTCATTAATGGATAAGCTCTAAATTGGTCAGGCAAAAGCATGAACATTCTACCGATGGACGTAGTAAGCTGGCGCCTTGATACTCAGAATAAGTAATCACGCATAATGTCTGAACTAAGATGCATAGGATGAGAGGATTGAAGATTACATCCTGTCATCCTTCAATCCCGCAAACCATAGTTCAGACAATCATCTTGTCCTTCCATCCTTCCATCCTACAAATCATAGTTCAGAAATTATCACAGTTGAGACAATTATCCTTTCAATACAAACTTAACTGGTATGCCTATTGTTTTTAAAAGTCCGGTAAGAACCGAAACCCATGCAAACCTGAAAAAATTGGAATTCTTTCCCCTGTCAACGGAAAACGCCGGCCTACGTAAATCGTTTCCCTTTTCCGGGTTCGAGTTTTTGATGAGGAAGGTATTGGCAAACAAAGATTTCAAGGGTTCCTTTTTTAATTTTTTCTGATCATCACCCTTGTTTTTCTTGAGGGGATCTATGTGAAGATCAGCATAGCGGAAGGAGATGGTTCCTTTTATGGTAAAATCATCTCCTTCAAGGTGTGCCGCACAGCTTTGCATCTCACCTTTTTTTACAGTAAAAAGCCCCAGAGCTTCTGCAACAGGATTGATAATTGTGTTGCTGAGTGTATCCATAAATATATCCGCACTGAAGGCCCCCGTATGTGCTTTAGCCATATCAAATCTGAACCTGGCGGTCAGCGGAACCTTATGCATAAATAAGCATTTTGTGTTTAGGGTAAGATACCTGGCTTTTTTTATGTCTGAAGGATCGTTTGAGATATTGTTTGCAGTACCGGTTACATCATCAAAAAAAACCGTCGCAGATTTTTTACTCTTCGCATTTAACTCTTCAAAAGCCACGTTATAATGATGCAGTGTAAGTTTCTTCACCGATATAGGGACAGACTTCTTCATTAAGATCTGCTGGGGAAAATTATCTAAGTGAAATGGGGCAGGAGGTAAAGTTTCATCGGTGTAGATATAAAATGTCCCATGGGTAATGTCGACCTCTTTTGCCACAAACTTTTCACGGTTCATCATTGCCCACCAGTTAATGTTACGAAGGGTAACTTCAGGAAAGGTTAGGTGATACATATTTTTTCTTGTTGACTGCTTTCTTTCGAATTGCTGTTTATTCACCCGCGGCTTTAATTCTAAATCTCTGACAATGATTTGATGTCTTTCGCCTGAGACATGTATAGAGCCGGCCTTAAAAAAATATAAGCTGTCGGGAGTACGGAAAAAGTAGTTGTTGCATTCTATTGCTGTGTACTTTGTAAAAAGGAACCTTTTGTTATCATATTGGGTAACAGAATCTATCAAAAGATCTTTCATAATTATAGAAACCACATTAAACCGGGTCACCCTGTTTTTTTTGTCCATGCTATGATCAATAAACGTACCCTTGCCAATATTGATGTTGCCAATTTGAATTGATTTCATCTGTCCTTTTATTCTTCCATACAGGGATAAAGTATCCTTCGCTTTTCTTTCTGCTTCATTATAAGGCCTGCTTTTATGAAATACTTCAATCACCGGGCTGTTGCAATAAAGTGCATTAATATCCATCTGTTTTTTACGGATCAGATCTTCAATTCCAAGCCCATCTATTTCCAGTGCGGCAAATTTTATTTTGAAGATATCATCAGGAAGTTTTTTTAAACTATCAAGCCGTTGCATCGCAGCAGTGTCAACGTTAATACTTGCATTAACTGCATCGATTTTAGATGCAGGCACATCCATATCTAATTTTTGTATGGATAAAATATATAATCCATTTGAACCGTCTTTAACCAGCTGTTGCAGTTTTGCGATAATAGCTGGCCTTAGATCTAAAACATTTTTAGCTTTGGAATGATCAGGTTTAAAATCTTTTACTTTTAAAAAATGGTATCGGATGAAAAGGTAACCACCCACAATAAGTACCATCAAAGTAGAAAGTATAATGATGATTTTTTTACTGAAATGGGTTAAATGCATGTAGATAAACGGCCTAAAAAATGTGCCAGTTCTTTCGCTCTGGCGCAGGTCCTGGGAGATGATCTGATCTCTTTTTTAGTGTCGGCGTACGTGTTGGGTATCAGCGGATGTTTCTCAAAAGGAAAAGTGCCCTCGATTCCATAGCATAATTAGTGTATTGAGCCGGGTTCGCTGTTGGTAAAGGAAACCACTTCTCCTTCCCTCAACACCAACTTTTAGATTTGCATACAATAACTTTCATTAAAATTATTACTTCTATTACTTTTTTTTGCGGTTCTTTCATGAGGTGCCGTCAGTCTTTTGCCGTCACTGGAAGGTACGAAGCAATGTCCTTTATGACATGATTTGCGCCACTTGTTCGTGTATATTATTAATCCGGCAACACCTTCACCATAATATTTTTAAAATAAACCGTGCTGCCGGGATCATGGCCCTGCAATGCGAAGGTGCCGCTTGAATCAATGGGCCCTTTTTTATCTGGTGGCGGCACATTAGTTGGCTGCGTATAGTCAACAACTGTTTTATCATTAATTTTTACAACTACATGGTTGCCCACAACCTTAATGTATTCGGTAAACCAAACATTGTCAGGTGCCACTACTTCTTTCACATCCTGAATGCCGTATAAGCTGCCGGTACGCCGCCAGTCAGTATGCGAATTATTTACCTGCACTTCATAACCAACCTGGGGCCAGCCGCCTTGCTGAAAAGCGGTATGAAAATAAATACCTGAATTAGAATGCGGTCTTGTCATCACGTCTGCTTTAAATTCAAAATTTTTAAACCGGTGATTATTTACGGGACCTTCATAAATAAGATGAGCCGTGTTGCCATTTACTTTAATCATACCACTATCCACGCTGAATGTAGATGCATTATCGCCA
>JBQCFI010000313.1:0-3738 GCA_051959325.1 Ginsengibacter sp.
AATATAAATACCACTATTTAAGATCGACTCAGGTTTAAAATTTCCTTTCCCATCGCCTTTCATTAATAAGCCGTTCAGTGCATCATATCTTCCCAACGAAGGTTCTGTTCCATAATCATTTCCGTTGATAGCCACATCCAGGTTTCCATCGCCATCAAAATCGCCGACAGACATAGCATTGAGCAGTGAAATTTGTGCCTGCAGAGGTAATGGCGTCATTGTAAACTTACCATTTCCTTCATTTTTCAAAAAAGCAGAGGAAAAATAATTAGCGTGCATTCTTAAAGCGCCTTTCAATTGCTCTTGAGTCAGTAATGAATCCATTGGCGCATTTGCAAAAGATTTGTAAGTTTCAAATCTTTTTCGAATGGAGATCATTTGCTTCAGAATGTCATCTCTTGATTGCTCCGGAAATTCCTTCCTGCCGGTATCTTTTTGCGAAGCGGGTAAATACACCGAGATGAATGCATCGTAGGTCCCATTGTTATCAAAATCCTTTGAAATGATATTCACGGGGTATTGGTCACTTGCTTTGAAAAAAGAATTTCTGCCCAGGTTTCCTAATATGTAATCAATTTTACCATCGTTATTGAAATCGCCGGCCACAATAGAATTCCACCAACCAATATTCTTAGCAACGCCACTGGCTTTTGTGACATCTTTAAAAATTCCCTTGTCATTTTCCAGAAAAGTAACCGGCATCCATTCTCCTACAAGAATCAAATCGGGCCAACCATCATCGTTAAAATCGGTAAATATCGCGTCGCTCACCATTCCAATATTCTTCAATGCCGGAGCTACAGAACCGGTAACATCTGTAAATTTAACCTCGCCATTTTTGGTATCATTTCTAAAAATAAAACTGGATACGGGCTTTGGATAATTGCCAGGATCTACCCTGCCGGAAACGAAAAGATCAAGATCGCCATCCTTATCGTAATCTATTGCCCTCACGCACAGTTTGCTTGTATAATTTTTGGGTAATGCCAAGGAATCCTCTTTAAAATTTCCTTTGCCATCATTTAGATAAAGTTTATCCTGGTAAGAAGGATCGTTGTGTATTGCCTGATAGCCACCACTGGTAATATAAAGATCCAAATCGCCGTCGCCATCGGCATCAAATAATAAAAGGCCTTCGTCCTGGTAATTTTTATGAAGCGTATCGTTTCCTTGTAATAAGCTTTTTTGAATGAACTTTCCATTTGGCTGTTGTAAAAACAATTGAGCGCTGTGTTCATAGGAACCGCCAACTACAATATCATCCAGTCCATTACCGTCAATATCACCAACAGCAAGAGAAGGATTATATTGTGAAAACTTATGAGGCAGTGTGTGCTGAATATAAAAGTCAACAAAATCTTTTTGGGCTTGCACGTAATGGATGTTGACAGAATCGTTTACTTCTTTGAACAACGCTGTTGTATCGATTGTATTTTTTGCAAAAGAATAATTTAAAAGTGCATTTTTGATATTCACTTTTAAAAGTTGATTTGCTTTTACATTTTGCAAAATCTGCATCTTTCCATCTGGCCATTTGATAACAACCGAATCTACAGTTTTGATTTTGCCCAATCCAAAATGTGCCACATCCTGGTCTGACGACAAATAACCACGATACGGCGTATTTTCCCAAACCTGCTGTTTCCCTTTATCGTAATGCAGTTCAGCAAAAGCGCCCAAACCGTTTATATTTAATTTACTTCCTTCAAATTTTATTTGCAAATAATTATTTGAACCTTTATTGCTTTCACGCGACATATTTTTATAGATCATCGCCTCGTCATTGATGTTGTTGATCACAACGTCCATATCTCCATCATTGTCCAGATCGGCATATGCTGCCCCGTTTGAAAAAGAGGGTAAGTTAAAGCCCCAGGCATTTGTGACATCACTAAAAGTTAAATCCCCATTATTCATATAGGCATAATTATGAATTTTGACCTGGGGAATCTTAGCAAGGATCATTTCTTTACTGGCAATATTATAAGAGTTTTGCCTGAAGCTCATAAAATCGTGGTCGGTAATATCTTTCGGATAGCCATTGGTAATAATAATATCGCGGTTTCCGTCATTATCAAAGTCGCAAACCACGGGGCACCAACTCCAATCAGTTTGCGCTGTTCCTGATAAAAAACCGATATCACTGAAAACCGGAGTTCCAATAGAATCATTAGAAGTCAGCCGTGGGCCCTGATTAAGTTGGAGCGTATTCCTTATATACTGATACTGGTAGCCATACAAATCACTGTTTACATAAGTTTGATAGTTGTTTGCTGCCATCATCATCTTTTTACGGTAATTATCTTCCGGGTTCATGTCAAGCTCTACCACATCCGGCAAACCATCATTATTAATGTCCACAATATCCTGTCCCATTCCGTTGGCGGAAGTATGTTTAAAGTACGTACCTGATTTGTCGGTGAAAGTACCATCGTGGTTGTTAATGTAAAGAATATCATTGGAAATAAAATCGTTGGTAACAAAGATATCTTTCCATCCGCCATTATTGATATCAACAATAGTAGCACTATGTCCATATCCTTCTATAGTTATTCCGGCCTGTTTACTCACATCTGTAAACACAGCGTGTTTTAAAACCGGGTTCCAGTCGTTACGATACAATCTTCCGGTACTTGGGAAAGTGCCATTGGTAATTTTCGGGCGAAAAACGGACGGATTTTCAGTGGTGATTATTTGGTTTACCACAAGGTACATATCCAAATCGCCGTCGTTATCATAATCAAAGAATTCGGCCATCGTAGAATGGGTAGTATCATTTAAACCGTATTCTTTTGCCATTTCCTTAAAAACCGGCACTCCATTTTTATCCAATCCCTGGTTTACATACAGAAGGTTTTGTCTTTTTTGGGGATCTTTTTCCATCGATACACAAACGTATATATCAAGCCATCCGTCATTATTGATATCAACTACCGACACTCCCCTGCACCATCTGCCGTCTCCGCCGACTTTTGCTTCCTCAGTAGCA
Source organism: Ginsengibacter sp. (assembly GCA_051959325.1). GTDB lineage: Bacteria > Bacteroidota > Bacteroidia > Chitinophagales > Chitinophagaceae > Ginsengibacter. Next base: position 2,990 of record JBQCFI010000313.1, read on the forward strand.
TCCTGGAATTTGAAATTACCCTTATTCAAATAAAGTTTATTCGAAACCCTGCTTCCAGTAAAATAAATGTCCGGCAAGCCATCATTATTAAAATCACCAATACCAACTCCTCCACCATTGTACATGTTGGTTACATCTAAAGGATTTAACGTGTCATTTTCAACGATTTTATTATTAAAGTAAATATCCGAGTGATCTGACGATATTCTAGTAAAAAGCGTCGCTTTTCGCGTTTTGCAACCCTGATTAAATATGATAATTAAGACTAAATAAAAAATTACTGAAGTAATATTTAGTTTCATGAAAATTGTCTGAGGATTAGGGGTAAGCTAAAAAAAGGAGGTAGAGTAAACTCTACCTTCTCAAAAATACTTTAAAATTTTCAGCACCTATAATAGAAATCATCCTATTGCAAATGTCCATTTGCAACGACAACAAAGCGCTAGTATCCGGGGTTTTGTTTCAACAAAGTCTTGCCTTTGGAATTTTGAGCATCAATTTCCTGCAAAGGAATTGGGTAAATTTCATTCTTTCCGGCAGTAAATTTAGCACCTTGATTAAAAGAAAAGAAACCAGGTCTTGAATATTCAGCAGCAGCGTAAGCATTCAATTCAGCAGCCATAGAACCTGTGCCATTGTCCCAGCGTTGTAAATCAAAGAAGCGCTGACCTTCCATTCCTAATTCTAATTTTCTTTCGAAATGAATAGCAGTCAATGCAGTTGCCTTATCCGAAAAATCTGATGGGTAT
>JBQCFI010000314.1:0-10178 GCA_051959325.1 Ginsengibacter sp.
TAATGATCGTTTTTATATTGCAAGAACGTTTGATGGAGGCAAGACCTGGCGTGATATTCCTGAAAATAACAAACCAATTGCTGATAAAGGCGAAGCTTGTTTTGCGAGCAGCGGTACCAATATCAGAAAGCTGAATAAATCGGAAGCCGTATTTGTTTCCGGCGGTTTAAGATCGCATTTCTTTTACCGAAACAGAAGAATCGAACTTCCCTTACTACAAGGGAAAGAATCAACCGGTGCTAATTCCCTTGCTGTAAAAAACAGTAAAATAATGATCGTTGTTGGAGGCGATTTTTTAAAAAAAGATGACAAGGATCAAAATTGTGCAATTACAAAGGATGGTGGTAATACCTGGTATCAGCCAAATATTTTTCCATCCGGTTATAGAAGTTGCGTGGAATATTTAGGGAAAAATAAATGGATCACCTGCGGGTTAAATGGTGCAGATTTATCTATTGACGATGGCATTACCTGGACGAATTTTAGTAGAGAAAGTTTTCATGTTTGCAGAAAGGGGAAAAAAGGAGATGCAGTTTTCTTTGCTGGTAATGGTAGGGTAGGAAAGTTAGTTCGATGATCCTGCTAACTTAAAATGTGAATCTGAAAAGCAGAAGTCAAAAAATCAGGAATCAACTTATTTCTTCTTTTACTGGGTAACACGTTTTATTGAGCAACTCTTGAATAATAATTGAATAATTGAATAATAGAATAATTTAATAATTCAGTACCCAATAATACCTACTTTTGGAGCTTTTAGCAGCGCATGGAAAACATTTATTTACTGATCGTTATTGGGCTCGTTATTGGAACACTTGGAACGCTTATCGGTGCTGGAGGTGGCTTTATTCTTGTGCCGATTCTTATTATTATGCGTCCGGATTTCACGGCCGAAACCATTACAGCTATTTCAATGGTAGTTGTTGCCTGCAATGCTATTTCAGGGTCTATCGCTTATATGACTTCAAAAAAAGTTGATTATAAAGCAGGAATTATTTTTGCCATTTGTACGATTCCGGGATCCATTCTCGGTGTACTTACAACTGAGATAATTCCGCGTGGTATTTTTGATATTATTTTTGGAATTATCATGCTCGCTCTTGCAATTTTTCTTTTTTTCCATGGAGGCGAAAAGGAATCGATTAAAAAACCGGTATCTGCGCATAAAGGGTGGATACAACAGCATCTGACAGATAAATGGGGTGAACATTATGATTACGCCTACAATCTCAGGTTAGGAATGTTACTCAGTGTTTTTGTTGGATATTTTTCACCATTGCTTGGTATTGGTGGTGGAATTATTCATGTGCCGGCAATGGCCGAATGGTTGTTATTTCCTGTACACATTGCTACAGCCACTTCACATTTTATTTTGGCAATCATGAGCACCGTTAGTGTTATCGTTCATTATCTGCAAGGAAATTACAATAATCCATTGGTGGTAAAAATGGTTATCGGAATTGTTATTGGTGTAATTCCGGGTGCGCAACTTGGCGCTTTTTTATCCAGGAAAATTAATGGTAAATATATTATCAAGGCGCTCGCTGTTTCTATTGGTATTGTCGGAATTAAAATTCTTATCACCAGGTTTTCGTAAACATTTTTACTTCATAATATTGAAGGTTACAAACATGGTAATAACAAATAAAGAAAATAAGCCTAACAGAAAAATAATATCCGCGATCTTTTCATAACGTTCACTCCTTGCATTTTTACTTCGCATAGAAAGAAATGAAAGCACACTGCTGATCATAAACATAATGATAGCAACGGCTGTAAATTCATCAATAAAAGTTTTACCATCCAAATGCAAAATTCTAAGTGAAGTGAGAACGATAAAACAGATACCCAATAAATTGGAGGAAGTGGTTAGGATATGTGAAGATTTGTCGTTGTTTTTTTCTTCCATTTTTGAGTCTTTTTTCTGAAAGGAATTTATAATTAAAGAAGATCGAAGGTCATAATTCGACGACTGCTTTTTGTCATTCCTTCGTTTTTCATTTAAAATCATTTGTTAAGGAATGTGCAGCAAATTGGTTCGGAGTTTCCTGCTTTCAGCCAAAGAAGAAATATTCGAAGTTTTTAATCTTGCAAAAATGACACTCAATAAAAAAGGCTGTTTCTCACAGCCTTTTTTAAATAAACCGCCTCCCCTAAAAAATTATCTTCCGCTTGAATCTGTCGTATTCCGGCTGCTATTCTTTCTATATACTTTGGTGGATTGTGCGGATATATGGTTTTTCCTGGTTTTTGAAGCTGATATTTTTGAATGAGATGTAGAAGTGGTAGTACTTTTTACTTCGGAACCCGTATTGTTCAGGCCGTTATTTCGCGCATTTGTTGCATGGATTCTGCTGTTGCTTCGTAGTGAAGTAGTAGAATGTATTTTGTGATGAGGTGGTTTCGTTATTGTTTGTTGATTATTTGAACTTTGTGTGCCTGCAGAACTTCCGGTGCCTGTGCCTGTTGTCTGACACATGCCGCTTAAAGTAAAAAAGATTCCAAGAACTGATAACACCAATGTTTTCATAACGATATTTTTAAGATCTGCTAGTATTTATCCTAATTTTTATGCCATCTCTTTTTTATTAGCAGTTCATTTCGGTTTGAGTATAAAAAGTTGCACTTGTAAAAGAAATGTAGAATCCGCGCTTCAATGTGTTAGCACAGGAATATCAGTAAATGAACAAATAACAGGGATATTGATTTTAAAATTTAAAGGAATAATGAAAAACGGGAATGAAACATTGCAAGGATGAAAAGTTCAAAAAATCAATAAAACCGTATATTTAATTATTAATTCAAATTTAAAACTTAATAAAATGTTTGATGAAATTCTGAATTTAGTAAAAGAACATTTGGGCAATAATCCCGAAGTTGCAGCGGCTATTCCTGCAGGTCAGGAAGATGCAGTGCATAAGGAAATTGCTACTCATGTTGCCAATAATTTGCAAAACCAACAGCCTGCTGAAAGTGGTGGCTTTGGGGGAATACTTTCAAAATTAGAAAGCAACATTGCAGCCGGTGGTACAATTACAAATGCTATTGAAGGCGGATTGGTGAATAGCCTTACTACAAAGTTTGGTCTTCCACCTTCTGTAACAGGAGCTATAGCAGGCGCACTTCCAGGCTTATTGCAGAAATACATGAATAAGAAAAAAGATAATCCGCCATCCTAATTCAACAGAATAAATAATATTGGTCATATAACACTTCTTCTATTTTCAGTCCATCGATTCAATCGAAAATAACATCATAAAAAGAGGCAGGAACTTTTCTTGTCTCTTTTTTTTAAAACAGAATACTTTTTTTTTTATAAAAATTGTTTTCAAACATCAGTATAATATTTATGAAAGCCGGAACATCTTTTTCTCTTATGGATAATTGATATTGCTGCCTTACTTTTGCAGAATTAAAATTCCAATTTTGATATACACATTTTTACAAGTACAGAGTGTGAACAGCACATCCAATTATTTACCCATCGCCATCCAACTCATCTTCGCAGCAATATTATTATCGTTGATGATTTATGGAACCAGTGTTTTAGGGCCTAAAAGAAATACTGCTGATAAATTAGAAAACTTTGAAGGTGGAATAGAGATCCAGGGCAATGCGAGAAAACCAATCGCAGTGAAATACTTCCTTGTTGCAATTTTGTTTGTTTTGTTTGATGTAGAAGTTATTTTCTTTTATCCTTACGCTGTAAATTTCAGGGAATTGGGATGGGAAGGATTTGCAGCTATTTGTATGTTTATTGGGTTTTTTCTGGCCGGATTTATTTATATTATTAAAAAAGGTGGCTTGGATTGGGAAGGAGAAAACTAATTCTTGATGTGATTATAAAGCTATTGTGCTAAGTTCAAAATGTGAAATCAGAAAATAGGAACCTATTAAAAAATATTTTAAAAATGAAATTAGTTAATAAGCAAACGAGCTAATTGGCTAATCCGCTAATCAAAAAATTATGGCACGTCCTGTTCAATATAATATTACCGATAAACCTTTAGAAAAACCATATTCAATCGTTCAGGGGCCGGAAGGCTATATGGGTGAAGGTTTTTTTGCTTCCAAACTAAGTGATGTCGTTGGTTTGGCAAGAAAAAATTCTATCTGGCCTTTGCCTTTTGCAACCAGCTGTTGCGGTATCGAATTTATGGCTTTGATGGCTTCGCATTATGACCTCGCCCGGTTCGGTTCGGAAAGAGTAAGTTTTACTCCACGTCAATGCGATCTTTTAATGGTGATCGGAACAATTGCGAAAAAAATGGCTCCGGTTGTAAAGCAGGTTTATTTGCAAATGGCCGAGCCACGGTGGGTTTTAGCGATGGGAGCGTGCGCAAGCAGCGGTGGTATTTTTGATACTTATTCTGTTTTGCAGGGAATAGACCAGATCATTCCGGTGGATGTTTACGTTCCTGGTTGCCCGCCACGCCCAGAAGCAGTTATTGACGGATTTTTGAGAGTGCAGGAATTGGTTGGCAGTGAAAACTTAAGAAGACGTAATTCTCCAAAATATAAAGAGTTGATGGAAACTTATGGAATACAGTAGTGAATAGAAAGTAGTGAGTAAAAGAATTAAGAATTAAGAAACAAGAAATATGGCTTTAACGAATGAAATTATCAGGAGCAGATTGATGGAAAAGTTTGGTGAGCAGTTGATTGGATGGGAAGAACCATACGGCATGCTTACTTTTTCCTCGGATAAAGATTTGAATTTGAAAGTGCTTCAATTTCTATATGACGATGCTGAATTAGATTTCAGGTTTATGACAGATTTGTGCGCCGTTCATTATCCAAACGAAGAAGGAAAAGAACTGGCAGTGGTTTATCATCTGCACAATCTGAGAGAAAACGTTCGCATTCGTTATAAAATATTTACTGGGATTGAAAAGCCGGATGTTTACACTGCATCGGCTCTTTTTTCTGCTGCCAACTGGATGGAACGCGAAACGTATGATTTTTTCGGGGTAAATTTTGTTGGCCATCCTAATTTAAAAAGAATATTGAATGTGGAAGAAATGGAGTATTTCCCTTTGAGAAAAGAATATCCATTAGAAGATCAAAAGCGCACGGATAAAGACGATGAAATGTTTGGACGCGATTGATGAAAAGAGAAATTGCTGCTATTTGTTTGTTTACTGTAGTTATAAAAGTGAAAGAATAAAAAATGAGTGAACACGTAACTTTACCTGAAGGAAATGTTGAAAAACATACAACGACTATAAATCTTGGGCCTACACATCCTGCGACGCATGGTGTGTTTCAAAATATTATCGAGCTGGATGGTGAAACTGTGGTGAGCGCCGAACAAACTGTTGGTTATATTCACCGGGCTTTTGAAAAAATAGCTGAGCACCGTGCTCCTTACCAAATTACTCCGCTTACAGACAGATTGAATTATTGTTCTGCTCCGCTAAACAATTTCGGATGGCATATTACCTGTGAAAGATTATTGGGAATAAAAACTCCGAAAAGGGTAGATTATTTGCGCGTTATTATTATGGAACTGAGCAGAATTTCTGATCACCTCATTTGTAATTCGATTGTTGGTGTCGATTCCGGCGCTTTTTCAGGGTTTCTATATCTGATGCAATACCGCGAACTGATCTATGAGATTTATGAAGAAATCTGTGGTTCGCGTTTGACAACTAACATGGGAAGAATTGGCGGTTTTGAAAGAAATTTTACGAACCAGGCTTTTGAAAAACTGGAAAGATTCATGAAAGAATGGCCACCCGCTTTGAAAGAGTTTGATGAAATGTTTGTTCGTAACAGGATCTTTATGGATCGTACAATCGGCGTTGGTCCTATTTCTGCAGAACGGGCTTTGAATTATGGTTTTACCGGTCCGAATTTGAGAGCGGCGGGAGTAGATTATGACGTGAGGGTTCATACGCCATACAGCAGTTACCAGGATTTCGATTTCACCATTCCTGTCGGTTCCACAGGAGATTGTTACGATCGCTTTTTGGTTCGTGACCAGGAAATGTGGCAGAGCATGGAGATCATTAAACAAGCTTACCAAAAAGTACAGGAATTCAAAGGCGCTGAAGCAGAAGTTTATCATGCAGATGTTCCCGATTTTTATTTGCCTGATAAAAAAGATGTTTATACAAAAATGGAAGCCCTCATTTATCATTTTAAAATAATTATGGGCGAAACCGCATTGCCTGTTGGCGAAATTTATTCTTCTATTGAAGGAGCAAACGGAGAACTCGGATTTTATTTGATCACAGATGGTGGAAGATCGCCGTACCGACTGCATTTCAGAAGGCCATGCTTTATTTATTACCAGGCATATTCTGAATTGACAAAAGGCGGTTTGTTGAGCGATGCAATTATTACGATGAGTAGCTTGAATTTGATTGCAGGAGAATGGGATGCCTGATCATATTGAATAGAGAAATAGGTTCTAAAAGCAAACGGTGACGAAGATTAAAAAGAAATAAAAACAAATGAGTGTACAATTTTCACCCGAAAAATTAGATAAAGTAAACGAGCTGATAAAGCAATATCCGGAAGGAAAAAGCAAGAGTGCTTTGTTAGGCGTGCTTCACATGGCGCAGGAAGAACATGGATGGTTGAGTGTGAATACGATGGATTATGTGGCTTCTTTATTAAATCTTCAGCCGATAGAAGTGTATGAAGTCGCCAGCTTTTACACGATGTTTCATTTAAAACCAGTCGGAAAATATGTGTTTGAAGTTTGTCAAACCGGACCTTGTATGCTCCGGGGCTGCGACGATATTATTGAGTACATTAAACAGAAACTAAATATTGAAGTAGGCGAAACGACAGCCGATGGATTGTTTACTTTAAAGACCGTTGAATGTTTAGGTGCATGTGGCTACGCGCCAATGATGCAGATGGGTAAATATTATAAAGAACATTTAACTCCGGAAAAAGTAGATCAGATCATTGAAGAATGCAGGAAAAACGCCGAAAAAAATAATTAGCAGTAAACAAATAAATCAGTTGAATTGATAATTAGCATCACGGTAAAACGATTAATATTTACAAGAGAATTACATGATTATGTTGATCTATAAGGCAAAATACTGATAAGCAAAAAGAACATGTCAAAAAAATTGTTATTAAAGAATATAAATATTCCCGGCATCAAAAATTTTGATGTTTATCGCCGTGAAGGCGGTTACGAAAGTGTAGAAAAAGCTTTGAAAATGCAAACGGGCGACATTGTGGAAGAAGTAAAGAAAAGCGGATTGAGAGGCCGCGGTGGTGCAGGTTTTCCTACGGGTATGAAATGGAGTTTCCTGGCAAAACCCGAAGGCGTTCCCCGCTACCTGGTTTGCAACGCCGATGAAAGCGAACCCGGCACTTTCAAGGATCGATACCTGATGGAATATATTCCGCATCTTTTGGTTGAAGGAATGATTGTTTCTTCGTACGCATTAGGAAGCAATGTTTCGTACATCTACATTCGTGGTGAATACGACTGGGTTGCGGATATTTTGCAGGAAGCCATTAATGAGGCAAGACAAAATGGTTTTGTGGGAAAAAATATTTTAGGCAGCGGTTTCGATTGCGAAATTTACATTTACCGTGGAGCTGGTGCCTATATCTGTGGGGAAGAAACGGCTCTTTTGGAAAGCCTCGAAGGCAAAAGAGGTTTACCAAGAATTAAACCGCCGTTTCCAGCTATAAAAGGAGTTTGGGGTTGCCCGACAGTTGTGAATAATGTAGAAACGATTTGTGCGGTCGTTCCAATAATTAATGAGGGTGGAGAAGCTTATTCAAAAATAGGTATAGGAAGATCTACAGGAACAAAGCTGATTTCTGCCTGTGGAAATATTAATAAGCCCGGCGTTTATGAAATAGAAATGACGATTACTGTGGAAGAATTTATTTATAGTGATGAATATTGTGGTGGCATCCAAAATGGTAAACGATTAAAAGCGTGCATTCCTGGGGGTTCTACGGTTCCTATTTTGCCTGCAAATCTTTTATTAAAAACAGCCAAAGGCGAACCGCGCTTAATGAACTATGAAAGTCTTGCTGATGGCGGATTTATCACAGGAAGTTCCATGGGATCCGGAGGTTTTATTGTTCTGGATGAAGATCAGTGCATTGTAAAGCACACTTATACCATCTCGCGTTTTTATCATCATGAAAGTTGCGGCCAATGTTCACCCTGCCGCGAAGGACCCGGATGGATGGAAAAGATATTTTACAATATAGAACATGGGCGTGGCAAAATGAAAGACATCGATCTTCTTTGGGATGTGCAGAGAAGGATAGAAGGAAACACGATTTGTCCGTTTGGAGATGCCGCTGCGTGGCCTGTTGCAGCTTCCATCAGGCATTTCAGGGACGAGTTTGAATGGCATGTATTGAACCCGGAAGAATGCCTTGTAAGAAATTATGGATTGGCAAATTATGCGGATCCGTTGGAAGTTGCAGTTAATGCATAAAAACAAATGATAACAAACAGGAAAATACAAGAAGTTACAGATATCATAGTTGAAGAAATTCAACCGGAAAAAGTTTTTCTATTTGGAAGTTATGCATCGGGTAATGCAGATAAAAACAGCGACCTGGATATTATCGTTGTTGTGAATAAACAATTAAAAAAGGAAAAAAGGATAGAGTCAATGGTGAAATTAAATTTGAAAACAGCATTGCCCGATCTTTTGTTTCCCAAAGACTTTAAAATGTATAGTTTAGAAGAATATAATAAACAAAAGGACAATAAGTTTTCTTTTTTGTGTAGTGCATTACAAAATGCGAAAATATTATATGAACGAAAGTAATGACTATCATTTATGGATTGAATTTGCGAAGAATGATTTGCTGGTTGCAAAGGAGTTAGATATTGAGAAGCATTTTGTACATAGAGCAGTGTTAGTACATAGTCAACAAGGAATCGAAAAATATTTGAAAGCGTTTTTACTATTTAAACATGAAATTATTATAAGGACTCATGATCTTTTGATTCTAAATAAAAAATGCGAAAAGTATGATCAGGCATTTTTGCAATTTGAACTCGACTTAGCATGGATTAGTGTACATTATTTGCAATCACGATATCCGGATAATCTTGAAGATATTTCGTTGGATGAAGCACAAAAAGCATTGCAAATAGCAATTAAATTTGAAAAATTTGTTTTACCGAAATTCGGTTTAAAAAAATAAAAAAATGGCTGAAGAACAAGAATTATTTAAAGTAACGATAGATGGCATTACCGTAGAAGTTCCCAAGGGAACAACTATTTTAAATGCTGCCCGCAAGATCGGGCCCGAAGTAGCTCCGCCAACGATGTGTTATTACAGTTCTCTGGAAGGAAGTGGCGGTAAATGCAGAACCTGCCTTGTAGAAGTTGCTGCCGGCTCTACAAAAGATCCGCGACCAATGCCAAAATTAGTGGCTTCCTGCAGAACGGAAGTAATGGATGGGATGATCGTGAAGAATGTAACCAGCGAAAAAGCTTTGGATGCACGAAAAGGAATCGTTGAATATTTACTGATCAATCATCCTTTGGATTGCCCGATCTGCGACCAGGCAGGTGAATGTTATCTGCAGGATCTGAGCTATGATCACGGAACAGAGGGAACACGGTATGAATTTAAAAGAAGAACGTTTGTAAGAGAAGACATTGGTCCATACATTCAACTTCATATGACCAGATGCATTCTCTGTTATCGGTGCCTGATGGTTGCTGACCAGCTGACCAATAAAAGAATGCACGGCATTTTATTACGCGGCGATACGTCCGAAATCTCAACATACATTTCGAAAGCTGTTGACAATGATTTCAGCGGAAATATGATCGATGTTTGCCCGGTTGGCGCTTTGACAGACCGCACTTATCGTTTCAAAAATCGCGTTTGGTTTTTGAAACCTGTAGATGCTCACAGGGATTGTGACAAGTGTTGTGGAAAAGTTACGTTATGGAATCGTGGAGAAGAAGTTTTTCGCGTTACTTCAAGAAAAGACCCTTGGGGAGAAGTGCAAAAAATAGATGGAAAACCAGCCTGGATCTGTAATACATGTCGTTTTGAAAAGAAAAATACTTCCGACTGGATCATAGAAGGACCAACAAAAGTGAGCCGCCATTCTGTTATTTCTACCAATCATTATTTGAAAAAAGTAGTTCCGCCGGATCCTTTAGATAAAGTACTTAATGGCCGTTCTCCGATGTTGATGATGGATATCAACG
>JBQCFI010000315.1:0-31179 GCA_051959325.1 Ginsengibacter sp.
GAGAAAATTTATCGTAATTCTTTCCTCAGTTCTATTTGTGTAAAACAAAAAAACCGGCGTTTGCCGGTTTCAATTTTATTGTTCTGAATTTTATTTCCCTATCACTTTGTATTGAACCACACCGTTATCAGATTCCTGTTCAAGGTAAACATTATCCGGTGTTTGATACACTTGTTGTCCATTCAATGTTACAATTTTTGAACCCTCAGGCAATTGATTAATTACATCGCCAATTTGTAAAGATGTTGGAGGATTTGTTATACCGCTCTGGTTATTATCTGTATTATTTATCACACCATTTTTGCCTATAACAATGAAAACATCATTGCCATTTGAATCTCTGTCAGCCTTATAATAAGTGCCGTTCAATTCATACAATTTTTCGCCGTTTATCACTACGGATCTTGCTCCACCAGGCAAAGAGGAAACTGTTGCTCCCATTGGTGCGTCCACTACCTGGTAGCTGTCGTCATATTGACGATAATATATTCCGTTATAATAATAGTAAAGAATTGGACCAATAAATATTCTTGAATAGCCAAAAGGAAGAACGCTTATTTGTAAACCAAACGGTGGAAATATTGGTTGATAATATCCACTATAATATCCATAATAAAAACCGTTGTTGTAATAATACGGATAACCACCAAAGCGTATGGAAATAAAGCTGTGTGGAATTACCCTGTATCGTGGCCCATACATAAAATAGGTTCTGTGGCCATAAACATTTCCATAATAATGATTGTTATAACCATAATTATTGTAATGATAACTGCTATAATTATAATTGTTGCGCATTACCGGAGTTTGCCTGCTGTAACTATTTCTTGATACAAGTTCTCTTTGAGTTACGGTGCTAGTTCGCTGTGGAGTTACGCGCTCTGTCATATCGCGGGAAGGAGTAGTGCGCATCACAGTTTCGTTTCGCCTACTTTCTGTAGCACGATTTTCGAAACTCCTGACAGGTGCAGATCTTGTACTGTATTGTCGGGCAGGTGCAGAATAACCGCGTGATTCGGAACGTGAAGGGCTTTGCCGGGATTCCCTGGTTCTTTGTGCATCAGCGCAATTAAATATTGCCGTTGAAAACGCGATTATTAAAAATATCTGAAAGATCTTTTTCATACAATGAAGCTTTAAATTTTAAATGAAGCGTTTACCAAATTTAATTGAATTATTAGCATCCGTTTAATTTTCGTTTGTTAAATAATCACTTAATAATTATTGTTTTTGACAGTTTTTTTTCCAAAAAGTTTAATCGAATATTTATGTTCTTCTTAAAAAATATTTTGAAGGAAAAATTCTTGTGTTCAGAAGAAAAGCTTTAAAAAAAAATACAGTCTTTTTTAAAAAATATCTTTTAAAAACAGAAAAAGACAAGAGAAAGAAACATCAAATTTGTCGTTTAACTTTTTCTTTTTTTCAATATAAACGATTATTAGCCAATTTAGAATGAATGAATAATAATTATCTCATTAAAATCCAAAACTGTAGTGGCATCAAAATTGCAATTACTACCAAACAATTATTTCTTTAACCCCTAAATTGATCTTTATGAAAACAAAAACAATCGCAATGTCCCTGGCATTAACTTTTTTAGGAACGGCACTTTTTGCGCAAAACAAAACAGATACAGTTCCGCAACAACCACCTAAAACTGATACCGCCCAAGCCCCAAAAACTGATACTACAAAAGCAAGTGCCTTTGCGATCAAAAGTGTAAACGTACGAAGTTTCCCAATTGTAAAGGATACCGTACCCGAGCAAACACAGAAGTCCGACACAACACAGAAAACTGATACTTCAAAAGCAACCGCTTTTGCTATCAATAGTGTAAACGTCAGAAATTTTTCGGCAAATACTTTGGATACCGTACCTCAAACTCCAAAGACTGATTCAACTAAAAAAACTGATAGCACACAAGCAAGTGCTGTAGTAAGTAAAAGTCAAAAGAAGAATCAAATCAATGAAAACGTAGCCTGGATCAATGAACAAACATCTGTTGCTTACGCTTCTTCAAAGAAAAAAATGAAAAAACTGGATTAATATTTTATTTCCTTGCAAATAAAATAGCCACCCAAAAAATGAGTGGCTATTTTATTTTGAAAGATCTTTTATTGACAAAAAACAAATTCGCTTTTGAATTTAAATTATTATGAAACAAATACCTTTGATTCTTTTAAAAAGAAAAAAAGCATGACAGAGTATTTAAAAGACCTTTTTGGAAATCAAAATTATGATCCAGATAATTTTTTTTTGATCGCCGGCCCGTGCGTGGTAGAGAGTGAAGAATTGATTTCTGAAGTAGCAGAAAAAGTTGCAGCTGTTTGTGAAAAATTGCAGATCCCTTACATCTTTAAAGCATCATACAGAAAAGCAAATCGTACGAGCGCATCCTCTTTTACCGGTTTGGGAGATGAAACAGCTTTGAATATGATGGCAAAGGTTGGCAGTCATTTTCAATTGCCAACCATCACAGATATCCATGCACATGAAGAAGCCGCAATCGCAGCAAAATATGTTGATGTGCTACAGATTCCGGCTTTTCTTTGCCGCCAAACGGATCTTTTAATTGCAGCAGCACAAACAGGAAAAATTGTGAACGTAAAAAAAGGGCAGTTTGTGAATGGAGAATCGATGAAGTTTGCTGTTGAAAAAATTCAAAAAGCGCGCAATCAAAAAGTAATGCTTACAGATCGGGGAAATACTTATGGATACAATGATCTGATCGTTGATTATAGAAATATTCCCATAATGCAAAATCACCAGGTGCCGGTGGTGATGGATTGTACACACAGTTTGCAAAAACCAAATCAATCAGGTGGAGTTACCGGAGGCGATCCTCAAATGATTGAAACGATTGCAAAAGCAGCGATAGCGGTAGGAGCTGATGGCTTATTTATTGAAACACATCCGAATCCTGCCGTCGCAAAAAGTGATGGAGCCAATATGTTGCGGCTTGATCTTATGGAAGATCTTCTTTCTAAATTAATAAAAATTAGAAAAGCGATTTTATAAAATTATTCGTTTCTTAATTTTTAATTAGCAAGAATATTGTCAGCAAAGAAATAAATAACGCAAATTTCTATTTTTTAATTCTTAATAAAGACAACACTTCCACAGGAATCAGGAATTGCTAGAAATGAAATATCTTTTTCTTCAGAAAATTTTTCAACCGCCTTTGAAGCTCCTTTATAAGAATCGTTATTTACATCATGCACGAAAATATATCCGCCTTTTACCATTCTTGGATAAAAGTAAAGCAGGCCCTTGTAAATCGGTTCGTAAAGATCAGTATCCAGACTTACGAAAACAAAAGAATCTTCAATACCTGCGGTAGTTTCAGGGAAAAAACCTTTTTTGACAACACATTGTTTAGGGAAAGGCATATTTTTTAAAACCAGATCAACGGAAGTATTCGAAAAATCCTGATTTGCATCATTAAACCCAAGCTTTTTTTCTGTCTGAATATCTTTTTCGTGAAATCCTTCAAAAGTATCGAAAAGGTAAAGTTTTTTTGAAGGGAAATATCGATTGATATATTTGGCAAATTTTCCTTTGTAAACACCTACTTCTGCTACATTTCCAGGGAGATTTCTTTTTCCAACCTCATAAGCAGCTAATTCCAAAGTTGCCAAACGGATATAATCCAGGTAATTTATATCAATGTCACGTTTTCTGCCGGAATATTTTAGTGAATAATTTAAATGTGCGTTTTGAGTAAACAACCATTTGCCAAATAAATAGTTCAACGCTTTGATCAGAAACATTATTAACTGTATTAATTGTTCTTATATTTTAAAAAAACAGACATATTTGTGACGGCTTTTTAGAAAGTAGATGCTGAAAAGATCATATCTCCAGCTATTGAAGAGACTAATTAAGTATCTAAAAACAATTTTATCTCTTCATAAAGCAACCATTTCGTCTTTTATTTCGACTTATGAATAGATCCTCTGATTTAAGTTTTAAGATTAAATGGTTAAGGTTTTAATTGTCCGGGCCACAGTTTTAATTTGTAGCCCGGTTTTTTTATGCAATCTGTTTGAGATACGCAGCCTCTGACATATCGGGAATGTCTTCTGCCTGGTATTCTCCAGCATCCAATTTTTTCTTTGTTTCTTCAAATGCTTTTAAAGTGATATCTACATCCTCATCTGTATGAGCTGCGGTAGGAATAATTCTGAAAATAATTTCGCCTTTAGGAATTACCGGGTACACCACAACGGAACAAAAAATGTGATAATTCTCGCGAATATCCATCACCATATTTGTTGCTTCCGGCAAACCACCTTTCATGTAAATTGGCGTCACCGGACTGTTGGTTGTACCAATATCAAAACCTTTGCCTTTTAATCCTTTCTGAAGACGATTTACAATATGCCACAATTTTTCTCTCAATTCAGGCATGGTTTTCAACATCTCCATTCGGGTAAGCATGCCATCAACCACGATCAATGGGAGGCTTTTTGCAAAAATCTGCGAACGAACATTATAGCGCAGGTAATCAATAATATCTTTTGGACCGCTGATAAAAGCACCGATACTTCCCATGCTTTTTACAAAAGTGCTGAAATATAAATCTACCTCTTTTTGACATCCTTGTTCTTCGTCTGAACCGGCACCGGTTGGCCCCATTGAACCAAAACCATGTGCATCGTCTATTAAAATCCTGAATGGATATTTTTCTTTTAATGCAACAATTTCTTTTATTTTTCCCTGGTTTCCACTCATGCCAAACACACCTTCAGTTATTAAAAGAATTCCGCCACCAGTCTTATCCGCCATTGCAACAGCACGCTGCAACTGCTTTTCGCAATCTTCGACATCATTGTGTTTGTATTTGTAACTGTATCCCATGTGCAATCTTACACCGTCGACAAGGCACGCATGAGCTTCTCCGTCATAAACAATTACATCGTGACGATTTACCAATGCATCAATGCAACTCATGACACCCTGGTAGCCAAAATTCAGCAACATGGCATCTTCGCGGCTCACAAAATCGGCAAGTACCTTTTCCAGTTCCTCGTGCAAAGCCGTGTTTCCGCTCATCATTCTTGCGCCCATCGGATTTCCCATACCCCATTTTTCTGCAGCTATCGCATCTATTTTCCTGGTTTCAGGGTGATTTACCAATCCCAGGTAATTATTTAAACTCCAAACTATTTTTTCTTTGCCACGAAATATCATTCTGTTTCCCAACTCGCCTTCTAATTTTGGAAATGCAAAATAACCGTGTGCTCTTTTAAGGTGTGTGCCTAATGGACCCGCATCTTTCTTCATCTTTTCAAAAAGGTCTTTCATGTAATTTATTTATGTGTTTATAATTGTGCGCAAAAGTACAATATAGAGATTAGATACGTATATGATTTGTTGAATAAGGTTGTGGTTTTAGCCATTTTCCCGCACGTTTTTTTTTCCTTTAACATATAGAGGTATCTTTAACCGCAAAAAATATGATGATAAAAAAATTCTCAGTTTTAATTGCTTTTATATTTACCTCTAATTTTCTTTTTGCACAACAGATAAAAAAAGAACAAAGACCAAAACTTGTCGTGGGAATAGTAGTAGATCAAATGCGTTGGGATTATTTCTATCGGTATTATGATCGTTACACCGAAGGAGGATTTAAAAGATTATTAAACGAGGGTTTTTCGTGTGAGAATACATTTATCAACTACCTTCCTTCTTATACAGCAGTAGGACACACGGTAATATTTACTGGATCTGTTCCAGCTATTGATGGCATCGTTGGAAATGACTGGATTGATCAGCTTACCGGAAAAAACTGGTATTGTACAGAAGATACCTCCGTCCAAACCGTTGGTGCTGCCGGTAAAGCAGGTCAAATGTCACCTAATAATATGCTCGTTTCAACAATTACAGATGAACTGCGCCTGGCAACGAATTTTCATTCGCGTGTGGTAGGCGTATCTCTGAAAGACCGGGCAGCCATTTTACCTGCCGGCCATACTGCCAATGGCGCTTTCTGGTTTGATGATGCTTCCGGGAGTTTCATTACCAGTACTTATTATATGAAAGATCTGCCGGAATGGGCGAAGAAATTTAATGCGAATGATGAACCTGGTAAGCTGCTTGCAAATGGTTGGAATACTTTATATCCGATAAATACTTATAAACAAAGCAGTGCAGATGATGTGCCGTGGGAAGGAAAATTCAAAGGAGAAAATGCACCTTCCTTTCCTCACGATATGAAAAATATTTATAACTCTGATCGGGGAAGCATTCGAAGTACGCCTTTTGGAAATACTCTCACGCTCGATTTTGCAAAAGCAGCGGTAAATGGATATAATCTTGGAAATGAGGGAGCCACCGATTTTCTGGCCGTTAATTGCGCTTCTACGGATTATGTCGGCCATAAATATGGCCCTAATTCTATTGAAGTAGAAGATACTTATTTGAGATTAGATAAAGATTTTGCTGCCTTTTTTAAGTTCCTGGATGAGAAAGTAGGCAAAGGCAATTATCTTTTATTTCTTACTGCTGACCACGGTGCAGCGCATGCCATTGGTTTTATGAAAGAGCATCAAATTCCTGCTGATTTTTTAGTTACTAAAAAAATTGATGGTCCCCTTAACGAATTTCTGTCAAAAAAATTTGGAACAGATAAACTGATATCCTCTTCAATAAATTACCATTTAAGCTTTGATCTAAATAAAATAAGTGAAAATAATTTGGATTACGACGCGGTAAAAAAAGCTACGGTTTCATTTTTGCAAAAACAGCCGGGAATTCAATTCGCAGTAGATATCGACAACATTGGATATGCACCAATACCGGAACCGATTAAATCAATGATTATTAACGGATATAACACAAAACGCTGCGGTCCAATAATGATCATTCCTGATCCAGGTTGGTTTGGTGGACAAGAAGGTGGAACTGGCACTACTCATGGCAACTGGAATCCTTATGACACGCATATTCCTTTGGTTTTTATGGGTTGGAAAATTAAACCAGGAATCACAAACCGGCATGTACGCATGTCTGATATTTCTCCCACCCTTGCAGCTTTATTACATATTGAAATGCCCAACGGAAATGTAGGAGAAGTCATAGGAGAAGTGATAAAATAAGGTCAAGGGTAGGAAATATAAATTCCCGATATTTCTTCTTTTACTATGCTTAGCACTTGTTCTCGATGGATTTTCCACTTTCCAATTCCAAGAGCTCATGCTGGCCAGTAAATAAAAAACGACAAAATGGATTTTTTTTATACAAAATGTCGTACATTTGGAAAAAGGAGTAAAATGAACCACCAATCAAAAAAAATAAAACCATATCCTAGCCACGAAGAATCACCTTTGATTTTGGAAGAAGCTGCTGTAGCTTATGGTACACAGCCATTTGAAACACTCAGGGTGATTTTGGGCGGAAATAAAAATTTAAAAAAATCTCTATCAGGTGATTTTGACCTTATAAACTTATCACGTGCAGGTATCAAAAAATCTACTTTAAAATCGCTTGCTGAATATCTAGGAATCAATATGGAAACAATGAGCATGTTACTGCATTCTTCTTATCGAAATATTCAACGAAAAGATGAAGACGAATTACTGGATACCCTAAAAACCGAGAAAGTTTTAGAACTGGCAGCTTTTGCTCAAAGAGGTATCGAAGTTATAGGCGATAAAGAATTTTTTGCTGAATGGCTGCACAGTCCTCTTGTTTCTCTTGGCAATAAAACTCCTCTTAATTTTTTAGATACTTCATTTGGGATCCAGATGCTTACTAAGTTATTAGGCCGGTTAGAGCAGGGTGTTTATTCATAAACTTTTCGCAAGTTTTTTAATGGAAATATCTCGTATAACACAGAAGGAGTATGCAGAAGATCTGAGTGGAAACGGCGCACGATTATTTGGTGGTCGATGGAACAGTGAAGGTTTTTTTGCAATTTATGCATCTTATTCAAGATCGTTAGCTTTATTGGAAACCCTTGCACATACACCAGCTAAAATGCTGGATACAAGAGTTTATCATCTCATCACTTTATCTGTTCCTGACAATATACCCACACAAAAATTGCGACTTAAAAACCTGATGCCGGGATGGGATGCGCCGGATACCCGGCTATTTACAAAAAAAATGGGTGATTCATTTCTTACTGACAAAATAGAATTGATACTGGAAGTTCCCAGCGTAATGATGCCGGAAGAAATTAATTATGTGCTAAATCCATTACACCAAGATATGAGGCAGGTAAAATTGGTAAATAAACGCAGAATTTATTTTGATAAAAGAGTTATTATATAACAGAAATAGCGGAGCTAAAAAATGCAAATCCTTGATAAAAGTTTGTTTACGGAAGATCAAGGAATAAATTAATGCGCTTTAACTTTCCCTTTTTCCTTCAAGCAATAATTGCAATGCGTTTTCAAAATTGCCTGCTGCTGTAACTTCACCGGAATTGACAAAGAAAATTTCATCGGCATTCTCAATCGTATTTAAGCGGTGAGCGATAATAACTTTGGTTGTGGAAACCGGCAATTTTTCTAAAATTTCTTCCAATAATTTTTCTGTAATAGTATCAATATTTGCAGTGGCTTCATCAAGGATTAAAAGATGTGGTTTACGCAACACCGCGCGGATAAAAGCAATAAGTTGTTTTTCTCCGAGACTCATAGAATCGCCTCCAGAGACGATCTTTGTATTCAAACCGTTTTCAAATCTATGAACCAAACTTTCCAGATCAGCATCGCGAAGTACTTTATTTAATTGATCATTATTCAATTTTTTATATGCTTCATTCCCGTATAAAATATTATCACGAACAGATCCATTAAACAAAAATGGTTCCTGCAAAATGAAACCGATTTTACTTGACAATTCTTCAGCAGAATACGCTCTCAAATCTCTGCCATTGAAAAACACTTCTCCTTCTGTTGGATCATACAATCTTGCAATCAAAGAAGCAGTTGTAGTTTTGCCGCCACCCGTAGGTCCTACAAAGGCGACTGTTTGTCCTTGTTTCAGGGTAAAATTTATGTTATGCAAAACTTTTTTTCCATCCGGATATTGAAAAGAAACATCTTTGAAAATCAATAATGGTGCATTTGGGATTTTAATTGCATGCCTTTGTATCTTCCTGGTTAGATCCGATTCTAAATTGAGAATAATGGATATGCGGTCCCATGCTGCCATTGCAGTTTGGAAGCCTGCCCATAAAGTTGCCAATTGTCGCAATGGCTGATAAAAATATTGTACGTATGCAATGAAACTAATTAACAGTCCAATGGTGAAATCACCTTTTGAAATCAAATAAATTCCAAAAGCAAGAACGATGAGTTGAGCAATATTTGAAAACAATGTAAATACAGGCATAAAGACATTATTGATCAAACCGGCACTGACAGAGGCCTTGTAATTAATAAGATTTGCCACATTAAATTTCTTTCTGAAATAATCTCTCCTGTTGAACGCAACAATTGTTTTAAAATTTCCCAGGCTTTCCTGGATTTCGGCGCTCAATCCTCCGGTACTTTTTAAACTTGCTGCATTCTTTTTTTTCACGATAGGTGAAATAAGCTTTACAAATATTAGAATGAAGGCCGCTGGTATCAAAGCAGCAGCACCGAGTTCTACATGGATCGCCAAAAGAAATATAGCTGCTCCCATCATCATAAAAATACTGTCCACAAATTGCAAAAGAGATTGAGAAAAAAACTGGTTTACTTTATCTGTATCGTTATTAATTCTGGAGATTAAATCGCCGGCTTTGTTCTGATTAAAAAAAGCTACAGGAAGGCTTTGAATTTTGTTGAAAACCGCATTGCGTAAGCTATACAGCATTCGTTGACCAATGCTTCCCATGATTTTTGTCTGCAGATAATCAGTAGCCGCAGAGATAATATAAAGCACTAACAAAATACCGGTAAATGTCATCAATCCACGATACAATTTTGTCTGAATATAATGATCGATCGTATAACCGATCAAATAAGGCGTAAGCATAGCAATGCCCGAATTAAGCGCCATTACGACAAATGCGATCATGAGATTGCGCTTCTCTTCCTTCATAAATTGCAGCATTTTTTTTAATGCGGCCGTGGTTGAAGTTTTGTGTTCTTTATTAAGATTGTAATCCATTCTTATTAGCCAGTTTCTGTAAAAATTATGCTTCTGTTAAGTCCATAGTACTTTTCTGTGAACGGTAAATCTGAACATATTCCGGAGAATGTTGCATGAGATAATGATGTTTACCACTTGCAATTAATTCGCCTTCCATCAATACAATGATCTGATCATAATCTTTAATCGGATCAATTTTTTGCGTTATTGAAACCACCGTCGTATCAGGGTAATTTTGTTTGAGATTACCAGAAATTTTTTGTTCAGTAAGTGTATCTACTCTTGCGGTAAAATCATCAAGCAATAATACCTTTGGATTGATCGCTAAAGCGCGAGCAAGCATGATCCGCTGTTTTTGCCCTCCGGAGAGGCTGGAACCACGCTCTGACACAATCGTTTCTAATCCCTGAGGAAGCGTGCTTATAAAGTCATTGAGTTCTGCAGTATCGATTGCTTTTTGCAAATCTTCTTCCGTTATTTCCGAATTAAAAGCAATGTTTTCCCGAAGCGTCAAGTTGAAAATAATACTGTCCTGGAAAACCAGTCCTATTTGCTTCAAAAGCACGTCACTTTTATAATCTGTAATCTTTACATCATCATAAAAAATCGCGCCTTCTGTCGGTTTTATCAAAGTTGTTAACAAATAAAATAATTGACTTTTACCTGCAGCAGTAGGACCAATGATTGCGTTTCTGGTACCTCCTTTTATTTTAAAAGAAACATTCTTCAAAGCCGGATTTTCCCCATAAAAAACACTAACATCCTCCAAACTGACATTTCCTTTTATTTCTTTGTTTACTGTGCCTTTATCCACAAAATCAGGAGATTCTAACGTAGCATGAACACGCTGATAAGAAGCGGAAGCACGGGCAATAACATTACTCATAAAACCAATCATGATTATTGGGAAAATAAGAATAGCAATGTAACTATTGAACGCAGCGAATTCACCCAAAGTCATGCTGCCAACGATTACAAAATGACCACCAACACCAAGTACGGCAAGGCGTGCAAGATTGGACGTCAAAACAATAATCGGAATAAGGGTAGCGAATAATTTTAAAATAGATAATCCAAGGTTTTTTGCTTCGCCGCTTGCATCAATAAATTTGTTATACTCAGTGAATTGGGCATTCAACACTCTTATCAATGCAGCTCCCAAAATACTTTCATTGATTACTTTATTGAGCCAGTCAATCACTTCCTGTGTTTTTCTGAATAAGGTTTTTACTTTTTTAAAAATGAAAATAAAAGTACCGGCAATGATCGGGATCATTAATAAAACGAGCAAGCCCAGACGCCAGTTAAGATTCAACAATAAAATACTTGCTCCGATGATCAACACCAAAGAAGAAACGATTGTTACAATTGCTTGCGCCACAAACATTTTTATGGCATCTACGTCAGAAGTAAGATTGGTCAGAAGTTTGCCAGGTGTTGTTTGCTGAATGTAGGAATAATCCTGCTGAGAAATTTTTGAAGAAAGTTTCTGGCGCATATCGCGGGCCACTCTTTCTGACGCAAAAGTTTGAATGACGCTTTGAACATAAGAGAAGCCAAAAATGAGAATTGCAGTTACCAAAAACCACGTAATGATCCTTTGCATATTGAAAGTTCCTTTTGAAAAATCATCAATGCCGAATTGGATAATTTTCGGAATAACAAGATTGAGGCCGTTGCTCAATAATGCAAAAAATAAAAGCGCACTGATGATTCCGGAATAAGGCTTCAGGATCTTAAAAATATTTGCCTTGGGCGGTTTCTGTTTTTTTTCTTTCGGCTTCATTCACCTTTTTTTCAATGAAAAAAATTACATTCTGATGTGGTACATATAAAATTTCAGAAAGCAAAAGTAACCTGAAATAATTTTTAATGAACACAGCTTTTCGGTGAATGCCTTGATTAAAGCGGTAAAAATAACTTCATGAAAGATCAATACCTACGGCATGTTAAACTTGCTTAATCCAAGTTGCTTTATATCTGATCAAAGCATCTTCCATTTGTTTAAAAATTTTTTCTCTCAATAAAGAAACATCATTCAAGGTTAAACCTTCTGTAGAAGTTGCGGAAAGATAGACACCCCGGCATTTGCCGGGATTCAACGAAAATATACTTTCATAACTGAGGCGGTCATAAGTGTCTAAAAATAAAATCGGCTGTATCGGTTTCTGGGTTTCAATAGCAATTTTAAAAGCGCCGTCGTAAAAGCTTTTTAATGGTTGATGAGTCATATTAAACGTACCTTCCGGACAAATAAAAACAGAAATTTTTTGATGGATAAATGAAATTAACTTATCGATACTTTTAGATCGTGCCCGTGCACTGTTTCGATCAACAGAAACTGTTCCTCTTTTATAGATTGAACCAAACAATGGAATTTTATTCATTTCTGCTTTTCCCAAAATGCGGATATGCTGTCTTCTAATCACTTTCATCATCATAGGAATATCCAAATAGGAAATATGATTGCTTACAAAAATATATTCAGCATTTCTGTCGAAAGGTGCTTCATAGATATTCCAATGTTTTATCGCAAGCATCAAAAAAAAAGCGTCTGCCCAAAAGCGGGAAAATCTATAAATTAGATTTCCGCCTTTCACTGGTTTTTGCAAAAAAGCCCATATAAATAAAGGAAGCAAAGTGAACATCCAAAGTAAAAAAACCGCGAAGCCATAAATACTGAATAAAAACCGCAAAATCTTTTTAAAGCTGCTCATTCCTTAAATTTACGCGGCGAAAGTAAAAAACCACCTTTAATTTTACAAAAGCATTATCTTTTATTTGTTGGATTACAGTATTTTATCTAAAAAATTGCAAAATGCTGTTTTTAATACAATTTAGTTTCACAAATTATCTTTAATTCCCTTACATTTGCACTCCAAAAAAAATTGGAAAAGTATGTTTGCTATAGTAAAAATCGCCGGTCAGCAATTTAAAGTAACGCCAGGCCAAAGTTTGTATGTACCACATCTTGCAGGAAAACAAGGTGATCAGGTGGAATTTTCTGAAGTGCTTTTGCATGACAACGATGGAAAGATCTCTGTCAATGGTGATGCTGCTATAAAAGTAAAAGCAGAAATTGTAAATGAATTGGTAAAGGGTGAAAAAGTGGTTGCCTTTAAAATGAAAAGAAGAAAAGGTTTTAGAAAAAAACACGGACATCGTACTCAGTACACTCATATTAAAGTTACAGAAATCGCATAGGCATTACCGTTATACAGAAATGAAAACATTCATTTCTATTTTGATCAATTTTAATTAAAAAATCATGGCACATAAAAAAGGTGTAGGTTCAGTAAAAAACGGACGTGATTCACAAAGCAAAAGATTAGGTGTAAAAATTTTTGGTGGCCAGGCTGCTACCTCAGGAAATATCATTCTTCGCCAACGTGGCACGGTTTATCATCCTGGTAAAAATGTGGGACTTGGAAAAGACTTTACCATCTTTGCTACAGCTGATGGTGTTGTTGAATTTAGAAAGGCAAAAGGTGATAAAACGATCGTTTCTGTCAATGCTTCAGAAGCAACTGCATAATTTTTTTTTTCAAATAAGTTTTGGCAGTTAACAAAATGTTTTTATTTTTAATTTTTATTTACTAACAATTAAATTCTAAAAACATGGCAACTGCAAAAAAAGCTGCTCCTAAAAAAGCCGCTGCAAAAAAAGCCGCGCCTAAAAAGGCTGCCGCTGCAAAGAAAGCCGCTCCTAAAAAAGCTGCTCCTAAAAAAGCCGCCGCTCCTAAAAAAGCTGCCGCTAAAAAAGCTGCTCCTAAGAAAAAATAATTTATTTTTTCTTGCAGATAATTCTAAGTCCCGAAATTTCGGGACTTTTTTTATTTTTTGTCAAATGCAGTATTCACAAGGCTTTTGGACATTTTGCTCTATGACAAATCACGTCCAATTTAATTTGACGGCATTAAATTTTTTATTTTTATCGCATGAATAATAAAGAAATTTCGCACCAGTTTTCATTGCTTTCCAAATTAATGGACATACATAATGACAACAATTTCATAGCAAAAACATACTCGGTTGTTGCTTATAAAATAAGTCAATTAACAGTTGAATTAAAAACGCTTTCAGAAGAAAGTATTTCTAAAATAAACGGAATAGGCGAAACGATTGCAAAAAAAATTGTTGAAATTTTATCAACAGGAAAAATGAAAATTCTTGAAGATTTAATTTTAAAAACTCCGGAAGGCATTTTTGAAATGTTAAAAATTAAAGGTCTAGGACCAAAAAAAATTTCGGTCATCTGGAAAGAAATGGGCATTGAAAATATCGGTGAACTATTATATGCATGCAATGAAAATCGTTTGCTTCTTTATAAAGGATTTGGAAAGAAAACCCAGGACAATGTTATCGAATCGATTGAATTTTATTTGCGCCAGCAGGGAAGTTTCTTGTTTGCACAGGTTGAACAACTCGCATCCGATCTTGAAAAGTTTTTACAAAAGTTGTTTTCTTCAGAAAAAATAAAATTAACCGGAGATGTCGCACGACATACGGAAACTGTTGATATGCTTGGATTTGTTATTTCTTTTTCTGAAAAAATAATTATTAAAAAATTAGAACGGTTGGATGAATTTGAATTTTTAGAAAATAATAATGAAAGCATTTTGTACAAATACAATGAAGGAATAAAAGTGAAATTTTATCCAACAGATGAAATTCATTTTGTAAAAAAAGCTTTTGAAACAACCGGTTCTGCTGATTTTATTACTGGATTTGAAAAAGATTTTCAAAACATTAATTTTCAAAAAGCAACGAATGATAAAGATATTTTTAAACAAGCTGCAATCCAATATATTCCTGCTTTTTTAAGAGAACATAAATCCATCATAGCAGTTGCCGCCGACAATAAAATTCCTGAAGTAATACAGCCGGATGATATAAAAGGAATTATTCACTGTCACAGTAATTGGAGCGACGGCATTAACACAATTGAACAATTAGCTGTAGCGTGCATGAAAAGCGGAAAAGAATATTTGGTAATTAGCGATCACAGTAAAGCCGCAAATTATGCGCACGGTTTGAGTGAAGAGCAAATAAAAGAGCAGCATCAGTTAATAGATGAACTGAATAAAAAACTTCATCCATTCAAAGTATTTAAAAGTATTGAAAGCGATATTCTGAGTGATGGAAATCTAGATTACAGCGATTCGGTTCTTTCTACTTTCGATTTGGTGATTGCTTCTGTTCATTCAAACTTGAAAATGAATGAACAGAAAGCGATGATGCGTTTATTAAAAGCAATTGAAAATCCTTTCACTACCATTCTTGGACACATGACGGGACGGCTTTTACTGAGCAGGAAAGGGTATTCTGTTAATTATAAAAAAATTATAGATGCATGCGCTGCAAACAAAGTAGTGATTGAGATCAATGCTCATCCACGAAGGCTCGACATGCGTTGGCAATGGATTGAATATGCTCTTTCAAAAAATGTTTTATTTTCCATTGATCCTGATGCACATTCAATTGGAGAATTTCAAAATATCCGCTACGGGGTACTTGTAGCTCAGAAAGGAATGGTAACCGCGAAAAATAATTTAAGCAGTTTTAGTTTGAAAGAGTTTGAAAATTATTTAACGATGATAAAATAGGAATCGCAGTTATTTGTCTTTTTGCTGCGAACTTTATTTTCGTCTGTTACTCACTTGTAGCAGATCTTAAAGATAAGATAACCGGACTGGTATTTCTTATTTGCTATCGGCCTAAAAAAATAACAATCTTCACTATTTGTTGCTTTGCTGCATAATTTTCTTCGTGTGTATATTGCCGTCAGTTCGATTACTTAAAACTCTATTCAGCAGAGACAGGAACATAAACAGGCAATTCAACAAAAAAACATGTCCATTCGCCTTCTTTTGTTTCAAACCATATTTTTCCGTTTAGCGTTTCAACAATTCCTTTGCACATTGCAAGGCCAAGGCCTGTTCCAGAGGTTTTCGTTGTAAAGTTTGGCGTGAATATTTTATTGATCATTGGACCTTCAATTCCATTTCCATTATCCTTTACTGAGATTAAAACCTTATCATTAAACAACTCACTTTTAATATCTATCATAATATGCCGGTAATCCGGAACAGATTGTACCGCGTTTTGAAGCAGATTGGTAAACAAACGGTTTATTTGTGTTTTATCAGCTTCAATTAATATTTCATCTGGATACAAATCGTATTCAATGTTTACTTCTTCATTCGTTGAATAAAGCGTAATGGAATTTTGAAGCATCTGATTAATGTCAAAAACTTGTTTTTTGGTGTTACCAATTTTTGCAAATTGGGCAAAATCGCCGGCAATGTGTGACAAGTGTTCTATTTGCTCCAACAAAATATTGGCAACATATAAGGAAATGTTTTTTACATCTGCAGAATTTTTGTCAATGGCCATTTGCAAATATTGCAAATTCAATTTCATCGGCGTCAGTGGGTTTTTTATTTCATGAGCCACCTGCCTTGCCATTTCCCGCCACGCTCCTTCTCTTTCGCTTCTCGCAAGCATCTGGGCACTTACGTCCAGTTTTTTTACCATCTTATTATATTCCTGAACCAGCTCACCAATTTCATCTTTCCTGTTCCAGGTAATTTCTTCATTACCGGTTTCAAGATTGATCTTTTTCATCTTATCGCTAATAAGAGAAAATGAACTGGTGATACGGTTCGTAATAAATAACGCAATTATTCCTGCAACCAAAAATATAAAAGCATTGAGATTGATAATGGTAACAAGAAAATTTGAAATTTCATCCTGCAGTTTATTTTGCGATTCAAAATAAGGAATATTCAAGTACGCGTATTCTCTTCCCGACTCGTCACGTACCGGTAAATAGTTGCTTAAATATTTTAGGCTTCCAATTTTTTGCTCCTGGAAAAACTGAACATCTTTTAATTTGCTTAAATGATAAAAGGCAACAGGATCCATCTTTTCGCTCACAATGCCTTTATTATATGGAAGCGGTACGGAAGAAACCCTCAGGTTTCCATACAGATCATAAAGATTGATATCCGCGGCATGAATATTTGAGACACGGTTAATCACCTCTTCTAACTTATTATGCGGCAGACTTTCAAAATTTAAAACGCGGTAATCATTGATAGGAATTGTATCAATCGCTCCTCTCAATTCATTTTCCATAACATGAATCGTACGGCTTAGTTTTTCCCGGTTGTTGCTATGATACCTGTCTATGAAAAAAAGAATCGTGGTAACACCAATTACAATGAAAGAAAAAATACTGACGAGAATAATTGTACCATGAACCTGACTGCGGATATTTAATTGAAATAAAGACCGCAGGTTTGATTTAACTCTCCTTTCCTCCAGAAAGTGATGCGCCAGGTTAAAGAAAATTGCGATTAATAAAAATGAACAAAATAAATAAGCAAATAATGTAACTGATTCTATAAAAAACCGATCCTGCCTGGCAATGACAATTACCTTATCAGCATTCGCTTTATACCATAATTCTTCATATCCATTTTTCTGAACTGTCCTGAACTCATTGTAGGTAAAATTGTTGTTGTCAATATCAGTCGTAAAAGGATAATCATTGTAACTGCTGCTGAGTTGATTGTTATTATAAACTGCAAAAGCATATACAGCAGAGCTTTCTATAGAATTATTATTCCCTTTTGAAAAGAGTTCAGGATATAAAGCATCACTCTTATATCTTTTTGGTTTTGAAATAATAAAAATATAACCTTGTTTCAATCCACCGGTATCAGTGATTTCCTTTTTGCTGATATAATTAAACCGGTCGTAAGATATGTCGTAATAATAAAGATCAGGAATATCCGTTGGTTTCCCCTGCGTTTGAATAATGGCATTTAACGAATTATAAGTAGTAGAATCCTCATTAAACAAAGGCATTTCAGCGGCATTGAAAGTATAGATCTTGGTGTCATACTTATTCAGATAACCGGAAAAATTTTCATTGATCAAACTATCTTTCAAAAATTTATTTTCACTGCGATTTTTAAACCTGTAAAAGATATTGGAGAGATAATCATTTCTAAAATCTTTTAAAATAATATTTACGATAACCGGACCTGATGGATCTGCTTTATTGGCAAGGTTTTCGGCAAAATGTTTTCGTTCTTCCAGTTCCTTCGTGCGATTTTGAAAAACAATAATGGAAGTGATAGAAACAGAAAAAAAGAAAACCCAAAAAATAAATTTTGAAGAAACAAGGTTGTATGCCTGTAATAAAAGAAATTTGAAATTCAGCAGATATAAAAAAAGCAAGAGCCATAGTAATACGGCCAGTTCAAAACTTAAATGAACTGAATGCAGTCTGAAAGTTAAAATAATGAGGCCCGCAATAGTAGTGATGAAATACATTAAATATTTTCTGTTGCCCAAAAAAACATTCAATGGCTGCAGCAATAATTGAATGAGGAAAAAATATCCTGTTGCCACGCAACTCAAAACTATAAATCCAATAACACTGTAGATGTTTAAGGTAAAAAAATTAATAACATCAAAAGAAATCTGCGAATCAGCAACAAGCGTTTGCACTGTATAACTGCCGGTGAGGGTAATCACAAACATGATAATACAAATGGCAACGATCGTTGAATATTTTAAAAAATCATTTTTGAATTTAATCTTTGAAAAATCGTATCTGAAATGAAGCCACGTAAATAAAACGACCCAGATAAATAATAATGAATTGATCAGAAGATCGCCCAGCGACCGTAAGATAAAATTCGCTCCATACACAGATGGATTGAATAATTCCAGCGCTTTAAAATTTAATGGAAAAGGAAATAAATAACTGAGTATCCTCAAAAAAATTAAAGGTCCGATTAGAACCAGCAAGCCAACAAAAAAGCCTTTTTTCTTAACATAATAATTCGCCAGTTTGTGAAGAAAGAAAAGAATAAAA
This sequence comes from Ginsengibacter sp., assembly GCA_051959325.1. GTDB lineage: Bacteria > Bacteroidota > Bacteroidia > Chitinophagales > Chitinophagaceae > Ginsengibacter. The sequence continues at coordinate 18,986 of JBQCFI010000315.1, forward strand.
ACAGACGCCAATATTTTCAACACTATCGCCAGGACGTTATAATGGCCAAGTGGATTGCTCAATTGCTTCAGGCAAAAAAGCGGCCTGCCTTGCTGATCTTTTATTACGTAGCGTGTTGGAGATGTACTGATATCATACGTTTTGTCAATATTTTTTTCTGCAACAAAAGAATTGTGTAAATATTTGTTTTCAATGTAGTAATTCCATTTGACTGGAATTAAAAAAATCATCTTATAAAACGTACCGGAAGAACTTTGAAAACTTCGTGTATCAATAACATACCATCCATTTAATAATTTATGGAAACTGGTGCCATTTTCTAAGTTTAAGACTGTAGAATCTGGTTCTATTACCTGTGTATTCCAAAATACCGGAATCAGTTTGCTGGATTCAGAAATTTTATAAAAGAAAATAAAATATTCTTTGTCAACCTGCGCAGTTAATTGTTCTTCATTGTATTTTCCGGAAGAAATTTTTTTTATTAAAACAGAATCAGAACAGAAAGCACCAATATCTTTTTGTTTTCTATTAATGTCTTTCTGAATTACTTTTTGCGCTGCATTGGAAGTAGAACTTCCGCTCCAGTAGTTATTTATGATAAAAGCAAAAGTCAATAACCATGCTGCAGCTATCAGCAAAAAAGAATTCCTTCTAAGAAAACTATCGTTAGTTATCAGGTTCAATTTCAGTATGTTGTTTTTTGGTTTCATCCCATATCGCATCCATTTCAGCAAGCGTCATTTCACTGAGCTTCATTCCTTTTTGCAAAACGTTTTCTTCCATTAAAGTAAACCGTTTTATAAATTTCTTATTGGTTAACTCAAGCGCATTTTCCGCATCTACTTTTAAAAATCTAACATAATTAATTACAGAAAAAAACAAATCGCCCGCTTCCTCTTCAATATGCACATTATTGCCAGACCTAACCGCTTCTAACAACTCAGCTTTTTCTTCCTCTACTTTTTCCCAAACCTGTTCCTTATTAGCCCATTCAAAACCAACCTGTTTCGCTTTTTCCTGGATTCGCATTGCTTTCACCATTGCCGGCAGCGATTTGGGAACACCACTCAACACTGACTTTTTTCCTTCTGCAAGTTTTATTTGTTCCCAGTTTTTCTTTACATCTTCATCATCCGCTACTTTTACATTTCCATAAATATGAGGATGTCTTTTTATCAGCTTATCGCAGATACCATCTATTACTTCCTGTAACGTAAATTCATTTTGTTCATTGCCAATTTTGGCATAAAAAAGAACATGTAATAATAAATCGCCCAATTCTTCTTTTATCCCATTCCAATTTTTTTCGGTTATCGCGTCTGCAAGTTCGTAGGTTTCTTCGATAGTTTGCTGTCTTAAAGTGTGAATGTTTTGTTTCTTATCCCATGGACATTTTTCACGAAGTTCATCGAGGATATTTACCAGGCGGCTAATGTCAGCAGATTGATTCATTTAATTGACAGGTTTTAGATTTAAAAAATTGAAATAAAAGCAAAAATCTCCGCAGAAGCACAACGCAATAAAAAATGAAACTAAACGACCCGTATTTGTTCATAAAAATTGCGCATCACTTTATCTGCAAAAGAAAACAACCATTACGAACAAATTATTTATAATGCTCAGCCGGCTTTCAATCACGGTTTTTACAATTGCAGAATTTCAATTTTAAAAAGCATCGCAATAAAAACAAAAATGTACAAATGAATTGTAAAAATTGCAGGGCTTATAAAGATTTGTTTTTATAATTTCCGGTTAAAAATAGTAAACAAAAATTGCACTAGGAATTAATCAATTATTTTACATCCGTTTCTAAAACGATAAAATCCAAAAGCCTCTATTTTAAAAAATGAATAAACATATTTTTCGTGGTATAGTTTTTTTTATTGCTGTTTATTTTAATTTTTCTGCGGCCAATGCGCAATATTATTATAAGGACATTCTGAGCACACTTCAGCAAAACAAAGAATTTTCGATTTTAAAAAATGCGAATATAAAATTGATCAAAATATCAAGTTTTGATGAAAACGATCAGCCAAGTGATGGCTTTTTTTGTGAAAAGAAAATCAATAAGACTTTCACACAATCGCAGATGTTGTCAAAGTCAAATATTACCGGACAATCCTTGCTCGTAACGGATTACAACAACAAGGGCGAAGTGGTAAAGACTACGACAACAACACCCACGACTGATAATACCGTTCAATTTCAATATGATCAGAATGGAAACATTTCATTGATCACGACGAATACAATTGCAGATGGTGACAGTTCAGGAATCACAGAAACACATGAGTACTTTTATGAAAATGGGAAGCCGGTAAAGATGCTTCGGAAAAAAAATAATAAGCTCATCTCTACAATTACTTTTGTGTTGGATGATAAAGGAAATGTAATTGAAGAAGATCCTTCAGGAAATACGATCGACAAAAAATACTATTACTATTATGACGATCACAGCCGGCTTACAGACGTTGTCCATTTTAATGTAATTGCAAAAAAATTGTTGCCGGATTATATGTTTGAATACAGCACCGGCACGCAACCTAAACAAATGATTTCTGTGGATGAAACCGGAAGAAATTATTTTATTTGGAAATATGCTTATGATGACAAAAACCTTCCTGAGATACAAAAATGTTTTTCAAAAGAAAAAAACCTTCTTGGCACAATACAATTTGATTACGTGCAATAACCGCCAGTAAACAAATAAATAACTGCCATTTTAAATCATCTGCGTGAAGTTGAATAAAATGAAAAAAATGGCAAGCAATACGGTTATCAGCATGAGCACTCTTAATGAAATCAAATGTTTTTTAAAACTTCTAGAAGCAAGAATTATTGCTATCACACAACAGGCAAGGGAGATGACATGAACTGTTGTCATATTTTTTAGAAATGCTGGAAAATAGCCAAGAAAGGTGTCTGTTTTATCACTATTGCTGATATCGCTATATCGCAATCCAATCGATGACCACATCATAAAAAAAACTAAAGGTGGTAATAAAAAAACGATGGCAATCGCTGCAGTAATTTTGCCCGGCACATGAGATTTGGTTGACATTATTTTAGTTTTTTGGTTGGCTAAAAGTAACAGAAAAAAAGAAGAGTTGCAAATTCAAAATGATTTCAATATCAACTTTATTCGTTCAGTTTTTTTGGATGAAATTTTCAGTAAAAACTTTGTTTTAAAATATTTAACATCTCCACTTTTCTTTCAAAATTCTCCTTTAAAATCAACACCAAACGATCTTTTTATTTTCATCAATTTATTTTTTTCAAACAAAAAAAAGAAGAATGGCATGATTTTAGACTTTTAGTGCTTGTATTGAAAAAAAACACATTTTATTCTATACAAAAACTCTTCTAAAATATCATTTAAAAAACAAAAATCTACAACCATGAAGGAATATACCGATCAGTCTGAGACAGTCAGAAAGCCGCGTGATTCAAAGAATTTATTTATTGGATTATTAATCGCAGGCCTCGTTATTCTTGCCGGATTCTTCATTTACGATCACAGCAAATCTGCTGAAAATATTCAGACACAGCAAACCGAAGTTGCAAAAGTAACTACTGAAAAAAGCAACATCCAAAGCAGCTTTGATGCATCACTTGCAAGGCTGGATTCTATGCAAACTGCAAACACAGAGTTGAATAGCAAACTCACCGCAAGCAATGAAGAGATTGCAAAAATGAAAACTGAAATCCGTAGTATTTTGAATAAGAAAAATGCTACTGCATCTGAACTTTCAAAAGCCCGTAATCTAATCGCCCAACTGAATGGAAAGATCAATGACTTGGAATCACAAATCGCTATGCTCACACAGGAAAATGACAGCCTGAAACAAAATGTCGTTACTCTTACCAATGAAAAACAAGCGATATCGCATACGCTCGATTCCACTAACGTTGTAAAAACAGTTCTGGAGAAAAAGGTAGATGTCGCTTCTACTTTAAACGCAGATAATATTACTATTACTCCCGTGAAAGTTCGCCACAATGGAAAAGAGGTGGTAAAAACAAACGCCAAAAAAGTGGACAAACTGCTGGTAAGTTTTGATGTGAACAACCGTATTATTCAACCCGGAACCACTGATCTGTATGTAGTAGTTATCGGACCGGATGGCAAACCAATCACCACAACTGATTCTGCCGGAAATACATTTGTTACCCGCGAAGACGGAAGCAAAACATTCACCGCTAAGTTGCCGGTGGACCTGGAAACAGCAAAAACAAAAAATGTAGAATTTGCTTTTGCCCCGGCCAGTCACTTTCAACAGGGAAATTACAAAATCCAGATCTATCAAAATGGATTTTTGATCGGTGAAAAAACACGTGAACTGAAGAAAGGCGGATTATTTAGCTAAAAAAATCTTTGAATATCTTGTCTCCTTTGAAAATGAGAAGTTACCCGGATCATTTAAAATCCGGGTAACTTTTTTTTATTCGTTGGTGCTTATAAATATTTTCGTTTACACATCACCGTTAGTAATTTTTTGTAATCTTCTTTTTTTATTCCATTCTAAGTAAAATCCGGCTTTTTTATTCGTTTGCTGCAAGCAATAATTCGAAGACAACGAGAATAAAATATTGCCTTTACTCACTTTGTTTTACATTTATTTCTCAATCTTTTATTCAATGAGAAATAATTTTAAAGGAATTCTTCTTGCCGCTTTCTTCATTTCTTTTTTCTGCAATAGCATATTTGCTCAGTTTAATCCTGCCGATATTCCTGCAAAAGAATTGCTGAAAGGCTACGTAAAAGACATCTCGGGAGAAAACATTTCTTACCATTCTTTTCATCCTTATGCAACCGAAGCGCTGCTGACAAGAGTAACGGATGGAAAAAAAGCAATTGAATGGCAAACTGAAGCTATTCCAGCCAATTATAAAGACAGTGTTGTTTATTTTGCCTGGATAGCAGGTTATTCTTGCGGTACCAGTGCTGCAGACCGGCATTTTGATTTTTATATCGATAATCAAAAAGTGCTCACATTTACGACCGTTGCAAAAAAAGTAATCAAGACATGGAATGTAAAAGGATTGAACGGAACGGAATTATTTTTTGATCAAAAATCTATTGACAATGCAGGAGATGTTTTTGGAAATATGTATCTGAAAATTCCTGTTAGTTTTTACAAAAAAGGAGAACCGCTTTTATTGAAAGTAATTGGAGAAAAAGCAAACAGCGCCGATTGGTACATGACATTTAAATATGAAATGAGTGAAAAAATAAACATCATTCCGCAACCGGCTTTAGTAAGAAATGGAAAGGATACGCTTCAATTAATTGACGTGCAGATCGACCATACGAAGCCTTCCGGAAATGTGATCATTACTTCTGATATCGATAAAAATACGATCATCAAAGCTTTGTCATTAGGATTAAATACGATTGAATTATTGGTACCAAAAGTAAACGCGTCAAAAAATATCAATGTAAATGTATCAGTTGCAGGTTTATTAAATAAAAACGAAATTATTGATTTGAAACCGGTAATTTATCGCGAATTCGATTTCGTATCTCATTCTCATAATGACATTGGATATTCTGATCTGCAGGATACGGTAGAACAAAAACAAAACAGGAACATCAGAACTGCGACGGAGTTGATCAAAAAAACAGCAGATTATCCAACAGATGCGAGATACAAATGGAATATTGAAAGTCTGTGGGCGGTGGAAAATTTTATGAAAATTGCCAGTGATGAAGAAAAGAAAAATTTTGTTGAAGATGTAAAATCAGGAAGTATTGGTTTGCCTGCTTCATACGCAAATGAACTCACCGGATTGTGTACTCCTGAAGATTTGATTCATTATACAGAATATGCGTTTCAGCTAAACCAGTCTTATGGAATTCATTTCAATACCGTAATGATTTCCGACATTCCGGGAGTAAGCTGGGCAATGGTTCCGGCTCTTGCTGAGAGAGGAATAAAATACATCTCCAGCGGGCCAAATTATGTTCCTTCGATTCCTGAATTAGGTGATCGGGTTGGTTATTCCGACAGAGCGTGGGGCGATAAACCTTTCTATTGGTTATCACCATCAGGAAAAGAAAAAGTTTTATTCTGGCAGGCTGCAAAAGGATATAGTTGGTTTCATAATTTCAATGTTGGTCGGGCAGGTGAAAAAACAAAAAGCAACTTAATGGATTATCTGAAAGAATTGGATGCAGAAAAATATCCTTATGAAATGGTTCAATTGCGTTACACGATTCCGGCGGATAACGGAACAACAGATTCTCATATTTCAGACTTTGTAAAAGACTGGAATGAAAAATATATTTCCCCAAAAATTGTTTTGGTAAACGTAAGTGAAATGATGGAAAAATTTGACAAGAAATATCAAAACATCATTCCTGTTTATTCCGGCGATTATTCACCTTTTGGGAGGATGGCGCCGCTTCTACCGCGAATGAATTGGCAATGACAAGGCATACAAGCAACCGCCTAAATCAAAGTGAAATATTAAGCACAATGACTAATCCAAGTAAATTTGATAATGAGAAATTCTATAAAGCCTGGCGGGATGTGGTGATGTTTGAAGAACATACGTGGGGTTCATGGAACAGTATTTCTGATCCCGATAATCCATTTACTATTTCACAATGGAATTATAAAAAAGGGTTTGCAACAGATGGCGAAGAGCGTTCCAAAAAGATTTTAGAAAATATTTCTCAAACGAACGATGATGCTCTGTATGAGGTTTATAATACCAGTTCATGGAACAGAACCGATTTGGTTTTTCTGCCAAAGCAACAAGATGTGAATTTGATGAACGGGGTTATTGATTCTGATAATCGCATTTGCCCCTCTCAAATTTTATCCGATGGAACGATGGTTTTTCTCGCACAGAATGTTCCTGCACTTGGTTCAAAAAAATACCGGTTGATCACAAAAAATCCTTCTACCAATAGCCAACTAAAAATCAGCCAAAGTGAACTGGAAAATGAGTATTTAAAAGTTACCGTAAATCCTGAAAACGGCTCGATAAAAAGCATCATCCGCAAAGACAATAATGAGGAATTGGTGGATAATACCCAATCAGGAATCAACCAATATTTATATGTTCCCGGAAGAGATCCGTCAAAAGCAGTGACTACCAAAAATGTTTCTATCCGCGTAAAAGAGAATGGGCCCTTATTGGTTTCTTTACTGATAGAATCAGACGCTCCTGGAACAAAAAAACTTTCACAGGAAATCCGGTTAATAAAAGGAATCAACAGGATTGATATTATAAATACAATTGACAAATCAAAAGTTCGGGACAAGGAATCAGTAAATTTTGCATTTCCATTTAATGTACCGGATGGAAAAATGAAAATAGATTTGGGTGTTGGAAGGCTTGAACCGGAAATCAATCAATTGGAAGTCTCCTGTAAAGATTTCAATTGTGTGCAGCGTTGGGTTGATATTTCGAATATTAAAAATGGAATTACCTGGACGACAACAGATGCGCCGTTGATAGAAATCGGCGCGTTGATCAATGAAGAATTGGTAAATGGTTATAAACAATGGAAAAAGAACACCACTTTATCGAACACTTTTTATTCGTATGTAATGAACAATTACTGGCATACCAATTTTAAAGCAGACCAGGAAGGTGAAGTTACTTTCCGTTATTCGATATTTCCACATAATGCCTTCAATGAATCAGAGGCAACAAAAAGAGGAATAGAAACGAATCAGCCATTAATTGTTTCTGCTGCAGCTGAAGATTCTGCCGAATTAAAATCTTTATTTACGACAGAAAATAAAAACATAATTTTATCAACCATCAAACCATCAGTAGATAAAAAAGGAATCATGCTTCGGCTGTATAATGCAAGCGGTGAATCTCAAAAACCTCGTTTGACATGGAAAAGACTGCAACCAAAAAACGTTTGCTGGAGTAATGCGAACCAGGAAAAATTACAATCTTTTAATCCTAATGAAAGCTTGCCGCCATTTGCATTTAGAACTTTATACCTCGAGTTGTAACTGAATAAATTCATAAAATGAAATGGTGAATCTGAAATCATTTCTTATTTTCATTCCCAAAAATTAATAATGAAAAAATTACCGGCTTTCATTTTCCTGCTTTTATCATTAAACACTTTTGCACAAAAAACAGATATGCATTTGCAAAATCAAATCAAAGACCTGGTGCAGGGTTTTCATGGTGATGTCGGAATTTATGTTTATGATATTTCTAAAAATAAAGTTGCAGAAGTAAATGCAGATACAATTTTTCCTACAGCAAGCATGGTCAAAGTGCCGATATTAATTGCGGTAATGCATAAAATTCATAACGGTGATTTAAGCTATCACCAGGACATGCTTTTCACAGATTCTGTTCGGTATTCTGAAGGACAGGAAATACTGGCTTCATTCAAAGACAGCCAAAGAATATCGTTAAATACTTTACTAATGCTGATGATGAGCATGAGTGATAATGGCGCAAGCCTGTGGCTTCAAGGCCTTGCTGGTGGCGGAGCCCAAATCAATAAATACCTGGACAGTTTGGGAATGAAATATACCCGTGTAAACAGCCGCACAGAGGGAAGAAAAGGTAATTGGCAACAATATGGCTGGGGACAAACAACACCTAAAGAAATGGCGACTTTAATGCGTGATATTGTTGAAAATAAAATTATCAACAAACAAATCAGCGAAAGAATGCTTCGATTGATGAGCCGGCAGTTTTGGGATGAAGATGCCATTTCTCAAATTCCTCCAAATATTTTCGTAGCCGATAAAAGCGGTGCTGTAGACCGAACCCGAGATGAAGTGTTATATGTAAATGGCGCAAACCCTTATATCTTCTGCATTTGCACCAAGAATAATCAGGATAGCAGTTGGCAAACGAACAATGAGGCATGGGTGCTTACCCGAAAATTATCCGCTTTATTGTGGAAGCATTTTAATCCAAAATCTACCTGGCAAGCGAGTGAATATTTAAAGTAGAAATCCGGATTATTTGTTTGTTTGTTGGAAATCATTTTAAAGTAAAAGGTTGCCAACTTTCAAAAAGTTGGCAACCTTTGAAAAATAAATCAATAATCTTTTACAAACTTGATCGTCTGGGTCTGATTATCACATCTTACCTGCAAGATGTAAACTCCGGCCTGAACATTCAGCGGGATAGAAAATAAACCATTTTCATTTTGAAACTGACGCCTGTAAATTTCTTTTCCGGAAAGGCTGTGAATTGAAAGAACCGCCTGAGTTTTAACTCCGGCAAACATCACATTCAGATTACCATGAACCGGGTTTGAATAAATTTCGACCTTCCATTGATTTAGATTATTGATCCGCAAAGAAATCACATTGCTGTTAGAAATTTTGCCGTTAATATCAGTTGTAAGCAACCGGTAGTAAACCACATCTTTGCCCGAATTCATTATTTCACGATCAATAAATAAATAATCAGTTTTTTCAGAAGAATTTCCTTTGGCGGTCACTTTTCCAATGCTGGTCCAGTGGGCGGCATCATCACTGGACTGCACTGTAAAATAACTGCTGTTTATTTCCTGTGCAGTGCTCCATTGCAATAATGCATCTGGTTTTTTAGGAGTAACAGTAAAATCCAAAAGTTGTACCGGCAACGGTGAGAAAACACCGTCCACTACAAATAGATCCGTAACATTAGGATCTGCCGGAGTGCCATCTGTGGCGTTGAAAAAGAGTTTTCCATTTATAAGAAAGAAATTCAACATCGGGTTCGAATTACCCGCACCAGGATTGATATCTTTCACCAGCGCAGTTCCTGCCGCAGTTCCATCACTTTTCCAAAGTTCGATACCATGTGTGCCGTCGTCTGCAGAAAAATACAATCCGGCACTTGTATAAAGAACGCTTTCAAAAAAAGTAAAGTCGCTTGGAATTCCATCAGCCGTTCCCGCATTGATGTCTTTTACCATGTTTGTCCCTGCCGTAGTTCCATCAGACACCCACAATTCATTTCCAGTTGTAGCACTGTATGCAGAAAAGAAAAATTTTCCTTGATAAAGAGAATAGGCAACTGCTCCCGTTCCGATATCATAGCTGTAAGGAGGATATATGACCGGAGACCCGGATAATAAAATCTGACCTCCTATTACCATTTGCCTTGGATTGGCGGTAAAAGTCTTTAAAACATTGGTACCAGCAGACGTTCCATCGGATTGCCACATAGAATAAGTGGCAAAAGTATTGTCTGTTGGATAAAAAAAGATAAATTTAGTCGGGAAGCCCACTAAATTCAAAACATTGAAGTTAGTCGATCCGCTTGCGCCCAGATCTTTTAAGAAAGTAGTGTGCGTAGAAGTCGCATCAATGCCATCAGTGCTCCATAAAGCTACGTTCGGATGAATATTATCATTTATTAAAAAGTAAGCCTTGTTATTATAGACATTGAAACCAGCAATGTAATTCATTCCCGCTGACCCGGTATTAATGTTCGTTACTAAAGGAATGGTACCGGCAGGAGTTCCATCAGTACGCCAGATATCAGCAGTCGTTCCGGTAGTTGAAGGTACCGAAAATAAAAACAGGTTGCCAATCGTTTTGGAAGTGTCGGCAAAAGTATTTGGAAGCGCGGATGATCCTGCTCCTGCTGTTATATCTTTTAAAATATCGGTGCTCGCAGCGGTACCGTCAGTAGAATACCAATATTCATTGCCATATGTAGGAGTGGTTGCCTTAAAAACAAGGCTATTACCAATAATCGTCATAGAAAATTTAGTGCTGTCAATACCACTTGTTGTTCCGCTACCAATGTCTTTCACAATACTAGTACTGCTACCGTTTGTGCGCCAGAGTTCGCAACCTTGAGTAGCTGTTACAGCTACAAAATACAAGTAACCTTTAAAAACTATCTTATCTGATTCAGTGATTAATGGTTGGCTGGCAGCTGTTCCAGGATTGATATCCATTACCAAAGTTGTATTGGCAGCAGTTCCGTCAGTTTTCCATAATTCGTATCCTGACGTGGGCGACGTAGCCGGAAAATATAAATATCCATTTAAAAGATAAAAATCAAAAGAGCCATCGTCAGGAGAGATTCCATCAGCGGTGCCCGGATTAATATCTTTCACCATCGTTGTATTGGCAGTAGTTCCATCACTTCGCCACAATTCACATCCATTAGCTGCGGTAATGGCAGGAAAATACACATATCCGTTTAATAAAGTAACACTGGTATTGCTCGCTACCGACCCTGCTGTTCCGGGATTAATATCTTTTATCAGTTTTGTGCCCGCTGCCGTTCCATCTGTTATGAAATATTCTTCGCCGCAATGCGGAGAAACGGCTGAAAAAATGAATTTCCCATTCAAAATACCTTCTTGTGAGTTGCTGGCTTTGATGGTATCAGAAAGTTGACGCGTGCCTGCAACGGTTCCATCGGTAACCCAGAGCGTGGAGTCGACACCCGATTCATAAATTGATTTTGTCTGATTCAATACTGTTCGCAACTGCATATTTTGATTTGCAATTAATTGCGTAATCTGTGCCTGTAAATTAGAAAAACATAAAGCAGGTAAAATAAAGAATAGAATTCGTTTCATTTTCTTTGTTTTAAAATATTACAAAATCGATATAATAGGATTAAAAAAGCCGATCTGTAGTGATCAAAAGCGATAGGAAAATGAATTTTATTTACACTGTTTAATTAAAAGGCCGGAAAGTAGAAACACTTTTTCTAATTAAATCAAAAGTAAATTGAAACGTAAAATTAAAATAAAGGGAGATAATTACGCATCAGATGAAATATTGATTTTCCATCTAAAAACAAATGACTTTCTTATTACAATTGCTCTTTCAATGAAAAAGTAAAAAGTAGCTTCGGTCTTTTCACACGTAAAATTCATTCCTGCAATCATGAATCGCACAGGCACAATATGCCTGGCTGGAAACGAATTAAAAGACACGCCCTCCCACCAACAGCAGGATGACTCGTGTTTATCCGATCAGCCAACAAATTCTTAAAGCCTCTTAAATTCTACAACCTTCATCAAACGAATAAATAACTTATTTTCTCATTTTCGATTGTTTCAATCATTCAGTTTAATAATATCATAAACAATCAACATGGAAAATATTCAATTACCTGTTGATAGATTTTGCGGGCGCCAAAATATTGCAGTGCTAAAGCTTATGCTTTGATTTGTTCTGCAATCTCTTTTAATGGCAATACTTACCGATAACAGTAGAATCCGAGCCCACGTTTTA
>JBQCFI010000316.1:0-7610 GCA_051959325.1 Ginsengibacter sp.
AGGCTTTCATTGCAGAATTAAAACGTGAATCTGCATCTACAAAAAGAATTTTGGAAAGAGTTCCTGAAGGCAAATTTGAATGGAAACCACATGAAAAATCAATGACGCTGGGCCGCCTTGCTTCACACGTAGCAGAATTACCGGGTTTTCTAAATTCCATTTTAACAATCGATGAATTTGATTTCACAAAAGGACATTACAAACCTTCGCTTGCAAAAACACGGGAAGAACTGATCAATCTTTTCCAGGAAAAATTAGATGAAGTGATACATACACTCGAAAATACCGGCGATGAAAAAATGAACGCAAATTTCACCTTGCGTAGCGGTGATCATGTCATTGCTTCAGTTCCCCGTACGGTGGCAGTTCGTGCCATGGCGCTGAATCACCTGATACATCACCGGGGGCAAATAGCGGTTTACCTCCGCCTGCTTGATATTCCCGTGCCCGGTTTATATGGTCCAAGTGCAGACGAAATGTAGAAAAACTTGTAACCCTTCTTCCAATGCTCCTGGTAAATCACCGGAAGCTGTTCACCTTGAAAGCCCGTCATAAAATTGGTTCCATATCATTGTGGATCAGGGTAAAGCTTTAACAGGATTATCCTGTAAAACTGTAAAGGCTTTTCAGTATTGGACGGAACCGGCACGGCAAAAGGCAATGATAAAGTGATACTGGTAGCCTATTCCCTACTTTAATTTCCCCAGCTTCTTCTCAACTACTCCCTTTCTTTTTTCCCATCTGTCAATAGGCTCAGGAGCGTATAAAGAATTTCCTTTTTTGTCAACTAAGTGAAAAGCCTTATTTAATTTGCTACTGATCTCATTGATCTTCTTAGAAGGTTTGCCCAACTGAGCTTTATAAAATTTCTCAAACGTCTTGATACCGGCATTAATAACCGAGAGCTCTTTTTTATAATTCTTTTCCTTGCGATAGACCATCATCAAACGGTCGTACGCACGTATTTGTAAGGGATCTTTTTTCAGGATTTGGTTGTAAGTTTCTATGGCTAAAGAAGGATCTGTTTTTTCAGCTTCGGCTGCTTTAGCAGTTAATTCATTGATGGAAACTTCATTTTCAATTTCAGATTCTCCGGGCATAAATAAGGTTTTAATTTACGTTATTAAAATATGTGCCAGTTTTTGGCACAACAGTTGACTTTGATTTTGAAAACAACGATTATGTCTGATAATAAAATGAATATTGGTGGCGCCGACAGGCGCAGGATCAGCCTGGAAGAAGATTATGAAGTGCGCTATTGGGCCAACAAATTCGGCGTTACCCGCGACGAATTAAAAAAGGTGGTAAGGCAGGTCGGTGATAATCCACAGGCTGTAGAAGATTACTTGAAAGCAGGGAATAAGTGATTTTGTTCAGGAGCCGTGTTATAATATTTCATTCAAAAATGGTGAAGATGAACTATTTTTCAGCTCGGAACTGTTGCTGATACCTTTACCACTGCACGTCAGCTCCGCATGGGCAAAACCGGTTTGCACCAACAGTGAGCATTTTTTTATTGCCGGGAAAGGGAGAAAACTACATGCGTGGTTTTTAATTTAAAAAACCCGCAGGAATAGAAAAATGAAAGACAGAACCTTTTCCTATTTCACTTTCTGCCCATATTTTTCCACCATGGCTTTTAATAATTTCAGCAGAAATATACAGACCAACTCCGGAACCAGCAAATGAACCCGAAGACTGCCTTACACGATAGAAACGCTCAAAGATGTTCTCAATATCTTGTTGTGGAATACCGATTCCGCTATCACTGATATCAACAAAAATGCTATTCCCATTTTTGCCTGCATCAATTATAACTTTACCTGGTCCGGGCGAATATTTTATGGCATTTCCAATTATGTTTATCAGCACTTGTTCAATCCTTTCCCGGTCGGCCATTGCCATCAATTTCTGACCATCATTATTAAAAACAAGCTGGTGATCCCCGCTGGTTTGTTGAAGATTCGAACAAACCTCTTCTATTAAAACCGTCAAATCAAAAAGAGTTGGAACCAATGTCAGTTTTCCCAGGTGGATTTTTGAAACGTCAAGCAAATCACTGATCAATGCCGATAATTTATCTACCTGTTTAATCGCCTTGTTGAAAAAAGGAACGTTAGAATCATCTTTGTTTCTCATTTGCAGAATTTGCAAATTAGCTAATATTACAGTCAGAGGCGTTTTTAATTCATGACTGGCCATTACCATAAATTCATCTTTGTAATTACTTAATTCCTGGATGCGTTCCGTATATAACTGCTGTTGTTTTTGCGCAGCTACTCTTATTGAAATATCTCTTGCAATTTTGGACGCTCCTATTATTTTCCCGTTACGATCTCTTACAGGGGAAACGGTTAAAGACAGGTGTCTTTTTGTTCCATCTTTTGCTTGTCTTATCGTTTCAAAATGTTCGATTTTTATACCGCTTCTGATACTATTAATGATCACCGTTTCTTCGTGTATTCTATCTTCAGGGATGATAATGGAAATATGCTTTCCTATTGCTTCATTTTCGGTATAACCAAACATTCTTGTAGCCGAACGATTCCAGCTGGTAATAATTCCATTAAGTGTTTTACTGATGATGGCATCATCTGATGAGTCCACAATTGCAGCAAGAGTCGCTTGTTTTTCTTCTAACAGTTTTTGTTGGATTGTGTCCATTTCAATTAGAGAATTTATTGATGCTTGTATTGTAATCCGGATTAAAGAAATAAAATCATTTGACCGCCTTGCCTGCTCTAAACAATTTTTTTCTTCAAATCCTTTGAATTGTTACTTAATATACTTTTCTCAATCCCTTTTTGAAAAATTACAGCGGTAAAATTATTAAAATTCGAGTGTTTCCAGGGTGAAAAAATGAAGAAATTACCTTCATCAAAAATACATAATTCTTTTATTGAATTGGCTTGTTATTTTTTACCAGTGTATTCTATTCTTGTTTCTAATTGATCGGGTTTTATGTATTCACCAGTAGATGGTGGGAGCATGCGCATGTATTTTTTATTTGCTGGTTCGGAAAACATTGAAGTGTAATTGCATCTTCTTAATATTCTAAAACCCCTTATTAATTAATCCCCAGGCTGAAGAAGATGATTTGAAAGCAGGTAATAAGTGATTTTGTTTGAGGGTGGAGTTATAAGATTTCATTCAAAAATGGTATTAGATAAACTTACCCCCGCGATTCAGTTGCACGGGCAATGAACGGTGCTGATTCCCCAACGAAGGTGCTATGCTTGATGCCGAGTCGCGAGCACCCGGACAAAAAACCAAAGGGTCAATGATTAGAAAAAGATTGACGTTTTGATTGCTTGATTATGAAAAGAAAATTTAAAGGCGCCCTTAATTGAGTCTCTGTAACCACCCTTATACCAACAATATAAACTTCTTAACTCTTCTACACTCTTCTTCATCTTCATAAAATAAAGCGGTACCCCCTTGTTCCTGTATCAGCTTTATTAATTCCATCATTTATTTAGTTAAAAATTGGAACAACTAAATTTTTACTTTTAAAACCAATTTCTTTATCTCCCCTTCACCAATCATGGGCGCATGCACATCTCCCGGAAAAAAAATAGCAAACTGTCCGCCGTCTAATTGGAAGTACATATCCGGCGCATCTGTAAAAAAAGAAACGTCTTTTTCTGAATCATAACTTCCTTTCAGGTGTTGGCAGGTACTTCTTGGTTTCCATCCGATCGTTTCTTTTCCATTGATACAAAGCTGTATATCAATATACAGGTCATGGCATTCAAACTTCGCTAATGATTCTTCTGCTGTCTTGCCTGCTTTATTTGAAACAATCGCTTTTAGCTGATTCTCCTGGATTACATAGCTACCCACCTCGATGCGCGGCAGGTCCTGCAATTGTATGTATTCAAAGGCTTGGCGGAAAAGTGAATGAATGCAAAAATATTTTTCAGCATTTGACAAAGTGTCTATTATCATGGTTTCTTTTTATTTTTTAAAGGCTTAATAATTGATGATTATATAGGGTAGAAGCCGCAAGCTACGGCTCATCACTTGTAATCTAACCAATTATTTTAATAAATCTGCTTTTATTACACTCCTCCAAAAATTGAAAATCCTCCATCAACACAGATCATAGCACCAGTCACAAATTGTGAATCATCTCCTAACAACCACACAAGTGCGCCTTTCAGTTCATCCGGGTTGCCAAACCTCTTAAAAGGAGTTTGGCGAATAATTAATTGTCCACGTTCAGTATAACTTCCATCTTCGTTAATGAGAAGATTTCTATTTTGTTCCGTAAGAAAAAAGCCTGGTGCCAAAGCATTCATCCTAATCTTATCACCATATCGGTTTGCCAATTCTACAGCAAACCATTCATTATAACAATCCACTGCCGCTTTCCCCATATTATAACCTAAAACCCGCGTAATGGCTCTCTTAGAGTTCATGGAAGATATATTAACAATACTTCCCTTTCCTGCTGTTTCAATTATCGCTTCACCAAAAATTTGTGTGGGAATAATGGTGCCCCATGTATTTAAATCCATCACTTTCTTCATTCCTTCCAGATCCATTTTAAATATATCCTCCTCTGGCATCAAAACACCTACGGGTAAAATTCCACCGGCAGCATTTACTAATCCATCAATTTTTCCAAATCGATCCAAAACTTTATTTTTTGCTGCATGAAGCTCTTTTTCATTTAGCACATCTGCCTTTAAAGCGATTGCCTTTCCTCCTTCATTTGTTATCAAAGCAGTACGCTCATCTGCTATTTTTTCATTTCTTCCTAAAATGCCGACTATCCCACCTGCTTCGACAATTCCATTTATAAATGAGTGGCCTAAAATCCCCGTTCCCCCGGTTACTAGAATGACTTTGCCTTTTAGCGAATGTTTATTTTCCATAAGTTACTTTTTATTTGTTTGCTTAATAGCCGATCGTATTTCCGAACCACCAACCGCTTCTCAAGGATTTCAGTGTTTTGTTAGTGTACAACACGAAACTTTCTCTTTTTCTTATTGAATCATGATACTTCCTTCCCCAGCCCCAAACTGCAGGATAATTACCTTTCTTCCACTGTCATAAACAAAATTTTTCATTGGAATGCCATTCAACTTAACTGATTTGGGTCGGGCGGGAACGCCAATGGTTAGTTGTCCGCTTGTACTGCCATCATATTTTATAGCTTCGGAAGTGATTTCGACTGTCAGTGGCACATCCGATTCAAGGAGGATAGAGCCATTTTTACGAAGTGTTTTTGCTTTTGCGGCAAAATACCAATCCTTTCCCCATGTTACTGCAAGTGCATCAGTTTCTAAACCCTGAACGTGATAAATACTTCCTGGCTTTGTGGTGAAAGCGAATGGTTGGTCAGATGCCATACCACTAACAAAACCGTTTCCATCGGTATAAGTCACGTCAGGATTTTTGCCCGTAACAGTAGTTTCAAGTAAATTGGCCATGACAAGCGGACTTCCTTTTGTAGTTGCGGAAACAGTAAGCATTCCCTCCTTTATCAAGGGCTTTTTCTTTAGAAGCGTATTCAGGTAATGTGGTGTTTCCACAGCTTTGGCTTCTACCTGGGCCGGCGCTAAATGCATCAGATTAAGTGAATAGCCACCTTTAGTAATTGTGGATACAGACCGCCCGGTTTTAATATCACCCAGATTTGCCGTCTGATATAGCAAGGTAACTTTAGCATTTTTATCAGTTGGCACAATCATATCAAGCATGAGGAGGATGCCTGGCTTTAGGTAAAGAACATTACGGGTTAAAGATTTAATCTTGCCCCAATAAAGCCTTCCTATATCTCCGCTGGAAAAGGCGGCGTTCGTTCCGTCCAAGGCTTCGTCTATAAAAGCGTGACTGGAAAACCCGGGAGCAAAACGAAGGGGATCGCCCACCCGCTGACTCTGTTCATTGTCGTTGATGAGAATCGTCGAATGAGATACCGGCTGAATAAATCGCGATTGGTATAAAGGGTCATCATAATAATCAGAATTATGAATGGGCTGGTCTTCAATAAAAGTAATACCGTGATCAGCATACCAAAAACTACCCTGATCTAAATGCTGGTGATTATAAAAGGCTCCCGTGCGCATTACAAAAACAAGATCATTCTGGTTCCATCCGCTCTTAAAAACCGTCGTACCGATGTTATGAAAGATCTTATCCGGGTTTTCATCAAAAGGGCTATCTTCTGAAACACCTGAAGTATTAAACATTAAATCCTCCAACGTTTCCTTTCCTTTCAGATAATGGTAAAACCAGCTCAGCCTTGGTTCCTTGCGCATTGATAATAAAAACGCCCAGTTTGTGGCGGGCATAATGCTGTCGCCTGAATCTCCAAATCCAAACCACTTTCTGTCCTTGATCACACCTCCCCATATATATTCATTGTATGACTTAACCAACGGGGCTGTGAGGTCAATATTGAACACATTATAAAGAGAAGGTATGCTGCGCGAAAGATTTGAAAAAGTATAATTATTATAGCCGTAACCTTCTCCATAGGCTCCGTCTTTTGTATCAGTGACATGATTAAGAAAAGCTTCAAGTTTCATTATAGCTCCTGCAAAATAAGTTTCCATGGTATCTGTTTCCGGGCCATCTCCGTAAATAGCGGCCATATTCATAAGAGAGCCTCCGACCGTATGGGCAATCCAATTGGAAGTGTTGGAAATAACGTCATTGTTAATCACATAAGTGCTTTGGGTTCCCCAAACAATGAATTTCATTATCGAATTCCGGATATTTTTTCTTTCCTGCGGAGACATCAGGTTATAAGTGAGGTCATAGGCAAGCGCTACGCTATGAGACCATGTACCCATCCGGTGCTCATTAAACTTTCCGCGTTTAATTAACCAAGGAGACACCCAGGAAGGCCAGGATGAAAAGATGTTTATAACGTTTTTTGCATAATTGCCTGCAACTGTATCTCCGGCAAATGCATATGCCAACGCATTATTCTTTATAGCGTCCCCTGTGCCGTAAATGTGTGAACCAAATGCGGACCATGAAGGAAGCCAGTCCTCATCAGGAAACTGATCCAGGTCGTACACGAAGCTGTTCAATGGATATTTTTCCCGTTGAGCCTTTGCATTTTTTAAAATATCCTCCAGGACCGGTTTAAATTTTTCTTCCTTTAATTGTTGCGCAATTGAGTCTTCCTTTTTAGCATTAAAAAGCAGGCGGGGGTGTATATCACCAATCTGTTGTGAAAAAATATGCACCGTAATGTCAGTAGCCGAAAGTTGTTTTTTTCCGGCGTATGCACTTAACCTGCCCAAATAAAAGCCATCCGGAAAAGTAAGTTTCAATGGTTTGAGAGACCACACGCCTTCCGATTTGGCAAGTGAACCATCATAAATAATTTGGCTGGGGTCACTAAAGGAAACAATTTGAAATGTTGCTTTATCCGCCTGCACATCCCATCTTCCGCTCAACTTGAACATATCATTTTTGTTATAACGTTTCAACGCCACATACGGATCAAACTCAGTTAGTTTGGCAACCTCCGGCTCATTAAATTGAAAAGCAGCTGCACGCCATCCCTTAATAGAAATATCATCAAGCCCTAAAAAAACTGGCATGTTTGGATCTGCCTCAGGTATTTTTACTAGAAAAGCGAGTGC
>JBQCFI010000317.1:0-3356 GCA_051959325.1 Ginsengibacter sp.
CATTTTCTTCTTTGGTTTGATCATAGCGCCAGCTTCCCAAAGTAGGATCACCACTGCCTTTGATAATAAGATTCCCGTTTAAAACTCCGTTTGCTATATTGCCCGTATAACCAAGGGTTGTTTTATACGAATAATCATGTCCGAACAATTCAAAAGCTGTGGATGCTGTGATCACTTTCTGGCAGCTTGCAGGCGCCACTCCAATCTCTGTGTTCACTTCAGTCACAGGTTTTCCGGTTGTGGTATTTATCACATATAGACTGATGGTAGCATGTTTGAAAGTAGGGTCTTCCGCTAATTTTTTAAAAGCGGTATTAAATACCTGGTCAATCTTTTGGGCTTCCGTTTTGAATCCATAAATCAATAGAAGTAAAATGAATAATCTTTTCAATGGAAATAATTTGAGGTTTTAAATAATCAAGGTTGCCAACCTTCTGACGGTTGGCAACCTTTTTATTCAAAACTAAAAGTTTCTGTTCATAAAAGAGTTTGAGATTCGAAAACCTTTCTGATTAATTTTGCCGCATGAAAAATATAAATGCTTCTATAATTACCATTGGTGATGAATTATTGATCGGACAAGTGATAGATACAAACAGTGCATGGATCGCCCAACAATTGAATCGTGCAGGAATCGCGGTTACAAAGAGAATCGCTGTCGGAGATGATGCGCATGAGATATGGAATGCCCTTGAAAGTGAAAAAGGAAATGCAGATGTGGTGCTGATCACAGGCGGTCTTGGACCTACCTCGGATGATATTACCAAGCAGCTTCTATGCAAATATTTTGATGGAAAAATGATTGTTGATAAAGGCGCTTTGGATAATGTAAAATTCCTTTTTGAAAAAATATATAACAAGCCGATCAGCGAAGTGAATTTAAAACAAGCGGAAGTTCCGGATGTATGCGAGGTGATTCAGAATAAAAGAGGTTCCGCTCCCGGAATGGTATTTCAAAAAGACGGTACTATTTTTATCAGCATGCCAGGTGTGCCTTATGAAATGCAGGGAATCATGGAAGACGTAATTCCGATGCTTGAAAAAAGATTTGAATTGCCGGCAATTATTCACAGAACGATCCTTACTGCAGGCATTGGTGAATCGGCGCTTGCAGAAGTTATTAAGGATTTTGAAGCGCAACTACCTGCGGAAATCAGGCTTGCATATTTGCCGAATTATGGCATGGTAAGGTTGCGACTTACTACTTCCGGCTTTGATAAAGTAAAGACTCAAAAAGTAATCAATGAACAATTTGAACAGTTGAAAGAATTGGTAAAAAATTACATGGTGACGGATAAAGATGAGACCATGCAGGAAGTGTTGGGAAATATTTTATCTAAAAATAAAAAGACAATCTCCACTGCGGAAAGCTGCACTGGCGGTGCGATTGCAAGTCTCATTACTTCTGTTGCTGGTTCGTCTGCTTATTACCAGGGAAGCGTTGTTAGCTATTCTTATGAGATTAAAGAAACACTGCTGAACGTAAAAAAAGAAACGCTTGAAAAGTATGGAGCGGTAAGTGAAGAAACGGTAAAAGAGATGTTGTCTGGATTGCTGGATCAAATGAAAACCGATTTTGGCATTGCCGTTTCAGGCATTATGGGCCCCGATGGAGGCACTGCTGAAAAGCCGCTTGGTACGGTGTGGGTTGCTGTGGGAAATAAAGAAAAGCAATTTGCTCAAAAATTAAAACAACGATTTGAAAGAAAGAAGAATATAGAAGTAACGGCAGTGATGGCTTTGAATATGATGCGGAGATTTATATTGGATGAAATGGCGTAAAGAAATTTGGGGTGCTTGATCAGACGTAACAGGTTTTGAAAACCTGTTAGGTCTTGTTAAAACGAATACTTCTCTTTTCCCTCTTTAGCATTTCTTATTTTATCAAAAATCCAATAAGTAATTTTAGTAGATAAAATTCCCAAGCCTGCACCGGCAACTACTTGTGAAAAGTAATGCTCCTTACCGGATATTCTTAAAACTCCAACAGTTGTGGCTATAACATATCCGCTGTAACTTAATAAAGGATTCTTTTGTTTCAATTCCTGGTGTAATATTTCGGCGCCGCGAAAAGCATTTGCGGTATGCCCCGAAGGAAATTCTGTATTGTCAGTATCAAAACCTTTTATATGGCGCGAAATGATCCTCAGTCCGAAACCGAGCGCGCCGGTAACAGCAATAGAACCGGCATCCAATAAAAGATGTTGTTTGAAATTATGAGCGGTTTTTACTTTGAAAGCATCCATTGTATAGATGCTGGCGGATGGAACCCACATCAGGTAATCTGCTGCACTATACGGCCGTCCGGGATTTCTTTCTTGAAAGTGGGCCATTACCCGGTTGTCTAATTTTGCAATATCATTTATAACCGGCCTTAATCCTCCATAAATAATAAAAGTAGCGGGTATGATAAGCGCCGGAGCTTTTAAATAATGTAGCTTGCTTTCATTTGTATGAATACTGTCAAAGGCGGCTTTGGAAAGGCTTACAGAATCCTGTGCGCATGCAGAAAGGGAATAAAAACTTAAAAATAAAACGGTAAGGATAAAATGAATTTTGCGCGTAATCATTTGAATATCTTCAATAAATTTTGCATAAAGTGTTTGTGTGGTGCACGTTCCATTGGTTTTATTTGCATTGAATATGTGGCGATAAATCAGCTCAAATATACAGCTAAAAGCCATAGAATATGGATGAAAAGAAATTCAAAATCCGATTTATTTATTCTTTTGCTGTATGCAGTAAATCTGTTTGAAATGCAGATTGACACTTGTTTTTCCATCATGAATCTTCAAGTATCTTTGCTGTTATGGCTTATAAAAATTTACAGGAATTTATCAATGTGCTTGAAAAAGAAAACGAACTCGTTCGGATAAAAGAATATGTAGATCCGAAACTGGAAATGGCTGAAATTACTGATCGCATCAGTAAAAGTAAAGATGGCGGCAAGGCTTTGCTTTTTGAAAACACCGGGTATGATTTTCCTGTACTCATGAATGCCTACGGAAGTGAAAAAAGAATGTGCCTGGCGCTTGGCGTAAATGATTTGAATGATACAGCTAAAGAAATTGAAAGTTTATTTCAGTTGCTGTCTTCTCCAAAAGAAAGTATTATTGATAAATTAAAATTGCTTCCGAAGCTGGGCCAGTTTGCAAGTTGGATGCCCAAAGTGTTGAATGGGAGAGGAGCCTGCCAGCAGGTGATTATGAACGATCCGGATATCACCAAACTTCCCGTCATAACTTGCTGGCCAAAAGATGGCGGTCCGTTTGTAACACTTCCGATCATTCATACAAAAGATCCAAACAATCATTCCCGAAATGTGGGCATGTACCGGATGCAAATCTTCGGGCCGA
>JBQCFI010000318.1:0-5798 GCA_051959325.1 Ginsengibacter sp.
TCTGCTGACAGTGTTGCATTTTTAACGCATCAAATTATTGGTGGTCCCGGCTTTGCACGAGGCTGGAATGAAATGACCATCACACCCGGCGTTTATGCAAAAGCTGCGGTACGCTTTGATTATGGAACTTTTAATGAATTGATTTCTGCAATAGAAGTTGGTGTTACCGGCGAATATTATGCTAAAAAAATTCCACAGCTTGCTTATAATAAAGAGAAAGAATTTTTCTTCGGAGGTTATGTGGCCATCATATTTGGCAAAAGAAAATAGGAATTCCTATTTTCAATTTTATCAAAAAAAATTACAAAAAAATAATGAGTGAAGAATTGATTATGGAAGCGCAGCCGAAAGCCAAAAAACCAAATTGGCTTAGGGTAAAACTTCCAATTGGTGAAGAATACAAGCATGTAAGGCAGATCGTAGATACGCATAAATTACATACTATCTGTGAAAGCGGAAATTGTCCCAACATGGGTGAATGTTGGGGTGAAGGAACCGCGACTTTTATGATCCTCGGAAATATTTGCACGAGGAGTTGCGGCTTTTGTGCAGTGGCAACAGGCCGTCCATTGGCAGTTGATTGGCACGAGCCAAAACGCGTTGCAGAAGCGATTCATTTAATGAAAGTAAAACACGCGGTTATCACTTCTGTGGATCGTGATGAATTAAAAGATGGCGGCTCGATTATTTGGTATAATACGATCAAAGCCATTCGTGAGCTAAATCCACAAACGACGCTGGAAACACTGATTCCTGATTTTAAAGCACAGGAAGAAAATATTCAGCGAATCATAGACGCTGCTCCGGATGTCGTAAGCCATAATATTGAAACGGTAGAAAGGCTCACACGTCATGTTAGGATCCAGGCAAAATACTGGCGCAGCATGGAAACATTGCGCTTTTTAAAAAAAGGAGGTATGCGCACAAAAAGTGGAATCATGCTTGGCCTCGGAGAAACTAAAGAAGAAGTAATACAAACCATGCAGGATTTGAAAGACAGTGCAGTAGATGTTATTACCATTGGACAATATCTGCAACCGACTCCAAAACACTTGCCTGTACAGCGTTACGTGCATCCATCGGAATTCGCTGAGCTTAGAGAAATCGGTTATCAAATCGGATTGGACTATGTAGAAAGCGGCCCACTTGTTCGTTCTTCTTATCACAGCGACAGGCATGTGCATCCTGGATTGGGTAGAAAAGCGTGGGAAAAAGCGAACGAACTGAAAGCTCTCGCTGCTGCTAAAAATAATTAGAAAATATCACTACTTCATGAGAAAATATTACTGCGCCTTTATAATATTGGGTTTGGTATTTTTTTCACCACTTAGTTCTTTAGGGCAGTATATTTTAAATGGAAATGCGATACAAGAAAGTTGTAACTGCTATCAGCTCACTACCGACAAAATGTGGCAGGGTGGCAGTGTATGGCAAAGCACGAAGATAGATTTGAATGATCCGTTTGATTTTAAATTCAATGTTTTCCTGGGATATCTCGATCCCGAAGGAGCAGATGGCATTGTTTTTATGCTGCAGCAGCAGAGTGCCAACCTCAGTGCACAAGGCGGCGGAATGGGATTTGAAGGAGTGACTCCATCTGTCGGAATAGCATTAGACACCTGGCAAAATTTGGAAAACAATGATCCGGTTTATGATCATATCAGTATTCAGAAAAACGGAATTATAAAACACGGAAACGATCTGGCAGGTCCGATTCCGGCCTCTGCTACCAACGACAATATTGAAGATGGTGCCTGGCATGTTTTACAAATAAAATGGGATCCCGGCACTAAAACTTTAAGCACTTATTTTGATGGAGTTTTTCGTCTTTCAACTCAAACAAATTTGATCGCGGATATTTTTAATAATGATCCAATGGTCTATTGGGGGTTTAGTGCTGCCACCGGAGGAAAATATAATATTCAAAAGTTTTGTACCGCTTTAAATCCTATTTATAGCACCGGCCTGACAAATAATGAAGTATGTCATGGAACACCGGTTGATTTTAAAGACAGTTCTACTTCTTTTACTACAATTAAAAGTTACTTCTGGGATTTTGGAGACGGCACTACAAGCGATTTGGCCAATCCGCCCCCTCACGTTTACGCGGATTCCGGTTCATATAAAGTAAGTCATTACATTACTGCAATGGATAATTGTGAAAGCCCGCCTTTTACCAGAATTATTAAAGTCGGTGATGATCCGGTAATTTCTTTTCATGTCCTGGATACTTGTGAAGCAATAAATCCGGTAATAAATGTTGATGCCAAATTAGGGATAGGCACGATCAGCAAATGGCAATGGCAAATAAATGGCAACGATATTTCAAATTCACAAAAGCCTGATTTGAGCTCTCTTTCTGCAGGAGAATATTCTTTGAAATTAACAGCTACCAGCAGTGCAGGATGTGTTTCCAATTCTTTTGTAAGCGGACTTACTGTTAAGCCGCGGCCAAATATTACAGCTAACATAAATGACGGTTGTATAAATATACCTGTTTCATTTAATGCGCAGCAAAACGATTTTTTAACTTCCGTAAAAAGCTGGCATTGGGATTTTGGTGATCACAATTTTTCGGATAATAAAACAGCCGAAAATACTTATTCTGTGGAAGGAAATTATCCTGTCCGATTGACGGCAGAAGCGACAAATGGTTGTGCTAACTTGGTTTCGAAAAATCTATTTATCAATGCAGCGCATGCAAATGCAGGAAAAGATACTTTGGTCGTGATGAATACTCCATTCCAGTTGGAAGGAAGTGGCGGTTCGTCTTATTCATGGACGCCCCCAAGCAGTTTGAATGATCCATTTATTTCTAATCCAATCGGTAAGCTTTCTAATGACGTTCGCTATTTACTTACGGTAAAAACGCCCGAGGGATGTGTGGATACTGCTTCTGTGAATGTTTCAGTTTTTAAAGGCTCTGCTATATATGTTCCTACCGCTTTTACTCCAAATAATGACGGATTAAATGATATTCTTAAGCCATATTATGTGGCGATAAAATCACTTTCATACTTTACCGTCTTTAATCGCTGGGGACAAAAAGTTTTTTCTACAAATGACTTAAACAAAGGCTGGGACGGATTATCAAAGGATAATGAAATTATCGAAGGAAGCTATGTCTGGGTTTTGAAAGCTGTGGATGCAGTTGGGAAAATTTATAGTTTAAAAGGCAGTTTTGTCCTGATTAAATAAGATTTTATCTAATCACTGAAATCTTTAAATGGGAATTTCTATTATTTGTTGCTTTGCTGTTTCAACGAACATTGGTTTATAATAAAAAAAATCTCCGGAAAACCGGAGATTTTTAAATAAAATCGTCAGTTAAAATTATTTTAACGCTTCAATCTTTTTTACAAAATTAGATTTAGGTTGTGAGCCTACTAATTTATCTACAACTTTACCACCTTTTACAAATAAGATTGCAGGGATACTGGTAATGCCGTAATTCACGCTGAGTTCGGGATTCTGATCCACGTTTACTTTTCCTACGTTCACTTTTCCATCGTATTCTTTATACAATTCTTCTACTACCGGGCCGATTGCACGACATGGGCCACACCATTCTGCCCAAAAGTCTATCATCGTTAATTTGTCTGAATCCAAAACTTTTTCTTTAAAGTTTGCATCGGTATATTCCTGAGCCATAATTGAGTTTTTATTGTTTGAAAATTATTTATTGGTTATTTATTGGCAAAGTTGAAGCCAATCTTTTTAAATGTTGATTTGGCATATCCACACTATGTTAATTCTATTTTTATGTCTAATTCGGGTTTTGTTGCAGGTAATTAGCCATTTCGTCATTCATTTCAAAGCATTTGTGACTGGTGTACATTCCAAACTTTAATTTTGAAAGATTATCGCAGATGTTAAATTTCAATGTACTATTTCCCGGGAACTTTTGAACATTGTTTCCGATAAAATCGATAAAATCTTTCGATACGTCTTTTGGATTCATATCAATATGAACTTTTTTAGTGTTGCTTCTCATCACCGTTTCCAGAAGCGACATGCCGCCGATTTTAAACTCATACGGTGAACTTTGATATCGCTGAACAAATGAGCCGGTAATGCAAATCACCATTCCCGGTTCCAGGTAATTATTATATTTCACATAATCTTCACCAAAAAGCATCAGCTCCATTTTTTCGGAATAATCTTCAAGATGCATGACACCAAATTTATTTCCTCTTTTAGAAATACGGTGTTGCGCTTCGGTCACCAAAGCCGCTATCCTAAATGATCTTGAAGGATTTGGATGAAGGTGAACCGCAGCTTTAAATTCATTGAAATCTGCAATGGTGTCAAACTTGTAATGTTTTATCTGGAATTTATAATTATCCAACGGATGGCCACTCAGATACATGCCAATTACATCCCTTTCATGGTCGAGCAGTTGGATTAATGGCCATGGCTCACAATCCGGAATGACCGGCGGCGTTACCTCTTCCATTTGCAGATCGCCAAAAAGAGTGTTTGTATTATTGTGGAGTTGCGCCTGGTACTGATTACCAAATTTGATAATCTTTTCAAGCGAATTGATATTTTCTCCCGGAATGGTAAAGAAAAATTGGGCTCTGTGAAAATTATTAAAACAATCAAAAGCGCCCGCGTAGGCAAGGCTTTCAAGCGATTTTTTATTTACCGTTCTTTGGTTCACTCTTTTGATCATATCAAAAATGGAAGAAAATGTTCCACGCTTTTCTCTTTCTTCGATAATGTTTTCAATAGCTGCTTCTCCTACACCTTTCATTCCGCTAAAACCAAAACGGATTTCTCCCTTTTTATTTACTGCAAATCCTTTTTGCGATTCATTAATATCCGGGCCTAAAACGGTTAAACCCATGCTTTTACATTCTTCCATAAAGAAAGTGATCTTCTCAATAGCGCCGGCATGATTCAATACCGCCGCCATATATTCACTCGGATAGTGGGCTTTTAAATAGGCTGTCTGGTAAGCAACCAAAGCATAACACGTAGAATGGGATTTATTAAAAGCGTATTGAGCAAATGCTTCCCAGTCAGTCCATACTTTTTCTAAAACATTTACCGGGTGATTGTTCTTTTTTGCGCCTTCAATAAACTGAGCTTTCATTTTATCCAGCACAGCTCTTTGTTTTTTCCCCATTGCCTTACGAAGGATATCCGCGTCACCTTTACTGAACCCCGCGAGCTTTTGCGAGAGCAACATCACCTGTTCCTGGTAAACGGTAATTCCATAAGTATCTTTCAGAAATTCTTCCATTTCCGGCAGGTCGTAAACGATTTCCTGGCGGCCATGTTTGCGTTCAATATAATTTGGAATATAAGCGATAGGACCTGGACGGTACAAAGCATTCATTGCAATCAGGTCATCAAATTTATCCGGCTTTAATTCCCTTAAATATTTCTGCATTCCCGCACTTTCAAATTGAAAAGTACCATTGGTTTCTGCCCGCTGAAAAAGTTTATAGGTTTCTTCATCGTCCAAAGGCAAAGTATCCAAATCAATTGCTATTCCGTGATTTCTTTTGATAAGAGATAGCGCAGTTTTTAAAATGCTTAAAGTTTTCAAACCCAAAAAATCCATTTTCAAAACGCCGGCACTTTCAATATTGCTGCCGTCAATCTGAGTAAGCCACAACTCGGAATCTTTGGAAGTGGCTACAGGAATGAGTTCCATCAAATCCTGTGGTGCAATAATGATAGCGGAAGCATGAATGCCGGTATTTCTTACAGAGCCTTCCAGGATTTCAGCTTCATGTAGAACCTTGCTGCGAATATCTTCTCCATTATAGATGTCACGCAGCTTTTGG
>JBQCFI010000319.1:0-2199 GCA_051959325.1 Ginsengibacter sp.
AAGATTTAATAAAGAATAAAATTTCAAAATCTTCTTTTTCCGATGAAGAAGTTTCTTCTAAAGCACTTACAGCATTTTCATGGAATAAATTTCAAAAAAATCAGTTTGAGAATTTAATGACTGCGGCACCGATATATATAAAGGAATTTTATACTCCTCCAAAAAAATAACTTTTATTTTAATGTTTCCTTACAAAATATATCTATTTACAATACGTACCTTTGTGTTTAGGAAAAACCTAATTTGATAGAAAACCATTTTTCTTAAACGCAATTAAAATCTAATTGAAATGACAGTTACAGCCCAAAGTCACGAAACAAACCATTTGGAGCACACCAATGAAAGTGAAGCTCTTAAAAACATGGACTATTTAAAAATTAAGAAAGCAGCGCTTGTTTTGCGTGCCATCAACCATAAACTCAGACAATTGATTCTTAAAACAATTGACGAACATAAAAGGATTACCGTTACTGAGCTTTATGTGAAGCTGCGCCTGGAGCAATCTGTTGCATCACAGCATCTTGCTATTTTGCGGAAAGCCGATATTGTAAATACGGTGCGTGAAGGCAAATTCATTTTTTATACAATTAATGAAAAACGTATTGAGGAAATCAACAAATTCGTAAAAGAACTTGTTGGCTGATTTGTGTCTAATTTTTAAAAAGGAAAACTTTTGTTTTCCCAAATAATTAAGCCATATTTATGAACTTTGCATAGATATGGCTTTTTTTTAAAACAGAATTTTATGTATATACAACAACTTTATACCGGTTGCCTGAGTGAAGCGGCCTATTTTATAGAAAGCAATGGTGAAGCGGCCATCATAGATCCAATAAGGGATACTGAGGAATATTTACGGCTAGCCAAAGAACACAACGCAACCATAAAATATATTTTTGAAACACATTTTCATGCAGATTTTGTAAGCGGGCATATTGACCTTAGTAAAGAAACCGGCGCTCCTATTGTGTATGGACCAAACACTAAAACTAATTTCCCATTTCATCTTGCCAAAGATGGCGAAGTATTTAAAATTGGAAATATTACCTTCGAAGTAATTCACACACCTGGACACACTTTAGAATCTACCTGTTATCTTTTAAAAGATGAGCAGGGAAAACCATATTGTATTTTTACAGGCGACAGTTTATTTGTAGGTGATGTAGGCCGTCCGGATCTGAGCAGTGGAAATTTGTCAAAAGAAGAACTGGCTTCGATCATGTATGATTCAATTCAAAATAAATTAATGCCTTTGCCTGATGATGTGATCGTATACCCGGCACACGGGCCGGGAAGCAGTTGCGGAAAAAACCTCGGGCCGGAAACTCAAAGTACCATGGGTATTGAAAAGCAAACCAACTACGCTTTGCAGCCGCAAACACGCGAAGAATTTATCAAGGCAGTGACACAGGGATTGGAAGAAGCGCCTGCCTATTTCAGCATCAATGCTAAAATAAATAAAGAAGGTTATGAAAACCTGGATGAAGTAAAAGAAAAAGGATTGAAGCCGCTTTCTGTAAAAGAGTTTAAAGCAAAAGCAGATTCCGGTTATGTGATTCTCGATACCAGGGATGGTGAAAATTTTACCAATGGTTTTATCCCAGGCTCTGTATCAATCGGCCTTGATGGAAGGTTTGCAGAATGGGCAGGAAGTTTACTATCTTTTAAAGAACCGATGATACTGGTAACAGATGAGGGAAAAGAAGAAGAAACGCTGGTAAGGCTTGCACGTGTTGGTTTTGAGAATGTAGAGGGATACCTGGAAGGCGGATTTGAAGCGTGGAAAAAAGCGGGTGAAAAAATAGATTTGATCATAAACGTCGATGCAGACGAGCTTGCAATGGACATTCCTTTTGACAAAAACCTCCTGATAGTGGATGTTCGGAGATATAATGAATTTGCTGAAGGCCATGTAAAAGATGCAATCAACATTTCGCTGGATGAAATGGTAGATGTGGCGCAGATTGCCCAACTGGAAGAAAATCAAAATATCTACCTTCATTGCGCGGGTGGTTATCGAAGCGTAATAGCCGCTTCACTTTTAAAAAGACAGGGATATCACAATCTCAGAAATGTTTTGGGTGGCTATGCAAAAATCAAAGAGCAGAAAACCATTCAAACAGAAAAAGAAGCAACTGTGTTGAATTAAAATTCAGCTGAAGCAAAGCAATGAATAATTCAGATTCTGTTTTTGATCAG
>JBQCFI010000320.1:0-4869 GCA_051959325.1 Ginsengibacter sp.
GACTTTTGTAAAGATATTGTGGATGTATATTCACCCTCGATCTGGGCAGGATGGTACAGGGGAATCTATACGGAATATAAACAAGTAACAGAAGAAGAATTTAAAAAGGTGGACCATTTCCTGCATATGGAATGGGGTGGAGACAGCCATGCACGCCGTCATTCAGAAAATCCTGATAAAGCGCTCCAACAAATAAAAGCATCCGGTTCTGCAGATGAGCGTGCCGGAGATGCTTCATTATTTGGTGGTGCAGCAAGGGTTTCCAAGGATGGCGACTGGAGCGAATCCTACATTTGCAATCTTTTTGACTGGCATTTAAAAGAACAGGAAACGATGCCCTGGCTAACCGGCTCTGCGCAATGGATTTTTGAGGATTTTTCCACACCCGTACGCCCGGATAACCCGGTTCCTTATGTAAATCAGAAGGGAGTAGTTGAAAGAGATTTGACGAAAAAGGAAGGTTACTATGTTTTTCAATCCTACTGGACTAAAAAACCAATGGTTCATATCTATGGCCATTCCTGGCCGGTCCGCTGGGGCGATGATGGCGAAGAAAAAATGGTGAAAGTGTATTCCAATTGTGATGAAGCTGAGTTATTTATAAATAATAAAAGTGCGGGGATAAAAAGACGGAACAGTCAAGATTTTCCGGCCTCCGGTTTGCGCTGGAATGTGAAATTTCTTAAAGGCGAAAACAAAGTAAAAGTCATTGCCCGAAAGGGAAAAATTCAGGTTGAAGATAGTATTCATTTCCAATACCAAACTGAGAAATGGGGTAAGCCTGCCAAAACAATCTTTGAAAAGATCAGTGAAGAAAACGGTGTTGCTACTGTACAGGTAAAATTGTTGGATAAAAAAAACATTCAATGCCTTGATGCAGGCAATTGGGTACGCTTCGGAATAACCGGTGATGGTAAATTGGTTGATGATCTGGGAACATCATCAGGGTCAAGAAAGGTTCAGATGTATAATGGCAGAGCTGTGATCAGTGTACAAACAAATAACGGCAAAAGTGCAGTAAGTGCCAAAGTGGACGGAGTTGAAACGGTATTTTTAAATCTTTAGTTTATGAGAAAGAAGACATTACTTTTTATTGCTTTAGCAACTTTTTGTCTTTATGGAATGTGCCAAAGAAATACAAGAATTTCGTCAGAGAATAAGGGACTTATATTGTGGTATGATCAGCCTGCAAAAATGTGGGAAGAAGCCCTTCCTCTGGGTAATGCGAAAACGGGCGCCATGGTATTTGGCGGCATTACTACAGAACGTTTTCAGTTAAATGATAATACCCTTTGGTCTGGTTATCCTAATGACGGAAATAATTCAAATGGCCCAATAGTTTTGCCACAGGTAAGAAAAGAAATTTTTGCGGAAAATTGGGATAGCGCAACCAAACTCTGGAAAAAAATGCAAGGACCTTATTCAGCAAGATATTTACCATTGGCAGATTTGTGGTTAAAAAATGATTTCAAGGATTCCGTCCCTTCATTTTATTATCGCGATCTGAATTTGAACAATGCCACCTCCACTGTAAAATATACTATTAATGGAGTTACCTATCAGCGCGAAACTTTTATCAGTCATCCTGATAAAATAATGATGGTTCGCATTACAGCAAATAAAAAAGGTGCTTTAAATTTTACAACCTCTATTACCAGTAAATTAAAATATAAAACCACCGCTTCCTCAGCGAAAAATAGGGTGGGGCTTATCATACTTAAAGGGAAAGCCCCAAAATTTGTCGCTAACCGGGAATCTGAACCTCAACAAGTTGTATATGATGACTGGAACGGAGAAGGAATGAATTTCGAAGTGCGTGTGAAAGTTGTTCTGGAAAACGGCTCTGTTGTAAAACAAGATAATGAGTTAAAGATAAGTAATTCGGATGCCGTAACCATCTATCTTTCCGAATCGACCAGTTTTAATGGGTTTGATAAATCTCCGGGTTTGCAGGGAAAGGCTCCATCTGTGGAAGTGAAAGCCAATCTGGAAAAAGCCATTACAAAGTCTTACACTTTTTTAAAAAAAAGGCATATAGCGGATTACCAAACTTTGTTCAACCGGGTGCAATTTGGTTTGTATTCACAGCCTTCAATGTTAAGCCATCCAACTGACGAGCGATTGAAAAATTTTGCTACTGAGCATGACAACGGCCTTGTTGTATTATACTACCAGTTTGGAAGATACCTGATGATTTCAAGCTCAAGGCCCGGCTCACGGCCAACGAATCTGCAGGGCATCTGGAATGATAAAGTACAACCTCCATGGGGTAGTAACTACACCACAAACATCAATACTGAAATGAATTACTGGCCGGCAGAAAATACCAATCTTTCAGAATGCCACCAGCCTCTGTTTGATTTTATGAAAGAACTGGCTGTAAATGGTGTCAAAACCGCCAAAGTAAATTACAACATTAAAGAAGGATGGGTTACGCATCACAACACTGATCTGTGGGCAAAGACATCGCCGCCGGGTGGCTATGATTGGGATCCAAAAGGAATGCCACGCTGGTCGGCATGGCCCATGGCTGGTGCATGGTTCAGCACACATTTATGGGAACATTATTTATTTACCGGTGATAAGAAATTTTTGAGAAATGAAGCATATCCTTTAATGAAAGGCGCGGCGCAATTCATGGTGCATTGGTTGATCGTTGATCCTAAAACTGGTTACCTGGTTACCAATCCCTCAACTTCTCCCGAAAATACGATCAAGATTAAGGGGAAAGAATATCAACTAACAATGGCATCTACTATGGACATGTCAATCATCCGAGAATTATTTACAGAAGTAATTAAGACATCCCAGATATTAAATGCTGATGCGGATTTCAGAAATCAATTAATTGAAGCCAAACAGAAATTATATCCGTTTCATATTGGCCAATACGGGCAGTTGCAGGAATGGTTTAAAGACTGGGATGATCCCAATGACAAGCATCGCCATATCTCGCATTTATTTGGTTTATTTCCCGGCGATGAAATCACCTTAAATAAATCACCGGAATTAGCAGCAGCGGCAAAAGAATCGTTGATTGAACGTGGTGATGTAAGCACTGGCTGGTCTATGGCATGGAAGATAAACTGGTGGTCGCGTTTGCACGACGGAGAGCATGCTTATAAAATTTTGAGTTCTGCGTTTACTTATATTGATCCAAATCAAACAAGAGAAACAATGGGCGGAGGCGGTACTTATCCTGATTTATTTGATGCGCATCCCCCTTTTCAAATTGATGGAAATTTTGGAGCAACAGCAGGGATCACTGAAATGCTTTTACAAAGCCATGATGGCTCCATATCATTATTGCCCGCATTACCTTCGGCATGGAAAGAAGGTAGCATAAGGGGTATAAAAGCAAGAGGGAATTTTACCGTTGCTCTCAATTGGAAAAATGGAAAACTTTCGCGAGCTAAAATTTATTCAGCATTGGGTGGCAATTGCAGAATCAAAACATTTCAGGCGGTAAGAGTTGTAGAAGTAAAATCAGTGCAGGCTACCGGAGAAAATCCTAATCCTTTATTTACAGTATATGGCAAACCGCCTTATCAAAAACAGACGAAGGCAAAATTGCAGGAGCTTAATTTGAAACAAGAATTTGTAATAGATTTTAAAACAGAGAAAGGTAAAACCTATACAATCGTTGCTTTATAAAATGACTATGAAACTGAAAAAAGTAATTACGCTCTTTTTTGTTCTTGGATTGTCGCAGATAACCATTGCGCAAACCATTTCCTGGAGACAAGTAGCCGCCGGTGTTTGGAAAGGCATTGTAGGGAAGCCTGAAGCCTACGATTTGCTGAAGGCCGCAGGTGCAAAGCCCAACAAAGCAGCGCTGTCGGAAATAGGACCTGCAAATTTTCCTTTATCAAAACAGGATATTTCCGGTAAAATTTCTGATGGGAAAACTTATCTGAGTTTTCCCTTAGATAAAAACGAACAGCTTTTTGGCTTTGGATTAAATTTTCAAACCGTATATCAAAGGGGAAAAATTTTGCAGTTGCATGTGGATAATTTTGCCGGAAAAGATAACGGACGTACACATGCACCTACACCATTTTATGTTTCTTCAAACGGCTACGGTGTTTTTATTAATGCGGCAAGATACATTACGGTATATGCAGGAACTGCCGTAAAAAGAGATAGTAAACATCCCCCAAAAGTTCAGGATCGTAACACGGACAAAACATGGACTTCACGACCTTATTCTGATGCGGTAGAAATTTTAGTGCCGGCGCCTGGTACGGAAGTATATGTATTTGCCGGACCTACCATGCTCGATGCAGTTCGGCGATATAATTTATTTAATGGCGGGGGCCCTTTGCCTCCGCGATGGGGATTGGGATTTACACAACGTGTGCAACGTTTATTTACAGATGACATGGTTAAAAAAGAGGCAGAGGATTTTGAAGCAAAGGGTTATCCGTTGGATTTCATCGGACTAGAGCCGGGCTGGCAAAGCAAATCCTATCCCTGCACATTTGAATGGGATAGTTCACGCTTTCCCCATCCGCAAAAATTTGTAGAGGATATGTTAGAGAAAAACATTCGCCTTAATCTCTGGACAAATCCTTATGTTTCGCCGGAAGCGTCTATCTATAAAACCATAAAACCATTTACTGCATCGCATACAGTTTGGGCAGGCGCAGTACCTGATTTGACGATGCCGGAGGCAAGAAAGATTTTCTTTGGCCAACTGAAAAAAAGTGGTGTGGATATCGGCATAAGCGGTTATAAATTTGATGAAGTAGCTGGAGGCGATCAATACCTTTGGCCTGATGTGGCAACTTTTCCTTCGGGTCATTCTGCTGAACAAATGCGCCAGACGTATGGGTTGCTGATGATGCGCTACAGCACTAAAATGTATCA
>JBQCFI010000321.1:0-2784 GCA_051959325.1 Ginsengibacter sp.
TTCTTTGGTAAAAACACCACAACAGCTATTTGAAATTTATTCAAAGAGCGTAGGGCGCGGCGCAAATTTAATTTTGAACGTGCCGCCGGATGAAAGAGGACTGATCACAAAATATGATTCTGCGTCATTGATGGGTTTTAAAAAATTAAGAGAGGAAAGTTTTGCGAATGATCTTTCAAGAAAAGGGACTTCATTTTTCGTAAATAATAAGAAAAAAACTATTGCAGTAAATACGGATTATAGCAACAATAAGATTTTGGAAAGGATTACTGCTCCACATTCACAATCAATCGAAATTGAATTTAAAAATGCTCAAAAAATGAATTGCATCGTTCTTGAGGAGGACCTGAAAGAAGGGCAAAACTGTGCAAAATTTACAATTCAATTATTAAATAAAAATAAAGAGTTAATTAAAGAAATCAACGGTACAACGATTGGCCATAAAAGAATCTTAACCTTTCCTGAAACAGATGTTCGCGCAATCAAATTTTCTATCCAATCACAAAAAGAGCCTACAAGAATCGGGGAAATTGAAAGTTATTTGATTGATGAAAAGTTGATTGAAGAATAAAGCAAGTTGATCAGACCTAACAGGTTTTTGAAACCTGTTAGGTCTTTGTATGATATTAAAGTAATAAATCTATTATCTTTGTTTTAATGAAAAGCAGCGAGCTATTAAGGATATTAAAGAAAGACGGCTGGTTTGAGATAAGGCAAAGTGGAAGTCATATTACAATGGCTCATCCCATAAAAAAGGGCAAAGTAATTATACCATTCCATTCATCGAAAGAGGTAAAAAAAGGGCTGCTTAACGGAATTTTGAAAGAGGCGGAAATAAAAACAACAAAAAGATGAAAAAACCCAAAATCACAATGACGATCCTTAAGGAGGATACTGGATATAGCGCTACCGGCAAAGTAAATGATACCTTTCTTGCTACCCAAGGCGATACTTTTGATGAACTAAAAGACATGATTTTAGACGCTGTAAATCTTGCTCTTGAAGATTTGGGATTTAAGTACACTATTGATGAAATACATTTTAAATACGATCTTGAAAGTTTCTTTGATTTCTACAAAGTAATTAATGCAAAGGCACTTTCCGAAAGAATAGGTATGAGCCAAAGCCTTCTCGCACAATATACCAATGGCATCAAAAAACCATCGCCGAGTCAAACCAAAAGAATTCTTAAAGGCGTGCAGCAAATAGGCAGAGAGCTAACCGATGTTCGTTTTTTATTATAAAACAAAAAGAAAATGCTTTATTTCTTTGTTTACTGTTGTTGCAAATGCACTGCATTTCCCTTTCGTCATTCTTTCTTCACTTTTTATGAACGGTAATATTTTTGGATAAACCAGAGAATGTTCTATTTTTTTTCGGAGTACCTTGCGCCCCGAATGAACGTTCAATCGGAAACAGCAGATAAAAGAAAGGCAATTTTACAAACCACTTTAGAGTTAATCCGGCAATATGGCTTGCAGGGAACCCCTATCAGTTTGATTGCTAAAAATGCCAACGTAGCCGCCGGAACCATTTACCATTATTTTCAAAATAAAGAAGCGATCATCTCGGAACTTCACAATGTGATCCGGGAAGAAATGCTTGCCGCCATGTTTACTGAAAAAAATGAAGGAAAGGATTTTCGTTCTCAATTTTTTGGCGGCTGGACAAATCTGTGCAGGTATTTTATTGCCAATCCAGGCAGTTTGATTTTTATACAACAATATAACAGTGCGCCGGATTTTAAAAGTATAAAAAAGAAAAACAATAAAATTCCGGTTGATAAATTTAGTGAGTTTTTCCAATCAGGAATGGACAACGGATTCCTGAAAAAAATGGAATATAATTTGGTGGCGTCTGTGGTATTTGGCGCTATCATAGCCACGGCCAAATATCACATCAGCGGGCGTTTCGACTATACAGACGGCGATTTGTGCAAGATAGCGACCATCATTTGGGACGGAATTAAATTACAATGAACAAAAGAGAAAGAATGAATTACCGGAATATAAAAAAGAAAATAAAAAGGTATAAAACGCTGTCGATATTTGTCGTAATAATATTCTGCCGTGGAATATTGCAGGCGAAAACAAATGATTCTCTGCCCTCACTTCAGGAAGCGACTTTGCAAAATTGCATTCAATACGCTATTCAACATAATCCCGATATTCAAAATGCAAAGATTAACCAGGACATTACCGAAACGATCATCAAAAGCAAATTAGCCGATTGGTATCCACAGGTAAATTTTAATTATAATGTTCAGCATAATTTCAAATTGCCCACACTAAATTTCAATGGGAATATTGTTCATACCGGAACGGAAAATACATCCGGCGCTGACTTCGGGGTAACGCAAAATATTTTTAACCGTGATGTATTACTGGCCTCACGCACTTCAAAAGATGTTCGCCTTGCTGCCAGTCAGAATACCAAAGAACAGAAAATAAACCTGGCTGTTGAAGTGAGCAAGGCTTTTTATGATATCATTCTCACTGTGCAACAAGTGAAGGTGATTGAAGAAGATATTGTTCGGACAAACCAAAGCCTGAAAGACGCGTATTATCAATACCAGGCCGGAATTGTAGATAAAACAGATTATAAAAGAGCCACCATCGCTTTGAATAATGCAAAAGCGCAACAAAAATCCGGGGAAGAATCTCTAAAAGCAAAAAATGCTGCCTTGAAAGCGCTGATGGGTTATCCTGGTACAAAACTCCTTGACCTGTCTTATGATACCACTCAAATGGAGAACGAAATTTATTTCGATACCACACAAATTGT
>JBQCFI010000322.1:0-17924 GCA_051959325.1 Ginsengibacter sp.
CTGGGTTTCAAAGTCAACATATACAAGGCCAAAACGCGGATAATATCCTTCGGCCCATTCAAAATTATCAAGGAAAGTCCACACAAAATAGCCGCTAACATTTACTCCCTCCTGCTTTGCCCGCAATACCTGTTCAATATTTTTTTCCAGATAATTTATTCTTTTTGGATCACTTATTTTGCCATCCTTTACGTCGTCTTTAAAAGCAGCTCCGTTTTCGGTAATCATTAAATCAGGGATGTTTTTATATGCGCTAAACTTTTTTAAAATATGATAGATCGCTTCGGGATAAACTTCCCAATTCATCAACGTAATTTCGACGTTGCGCTTATTTCCTTTTATGATCTGCGCTTTTAGGAATGGTATGAAAGCAGCATGTCTTACTATTTCCCTGGTATAATTTTGCAGTCCGACAAAATCCATTTCGAACGCAAGATCTTTTTCGTCTCCTTGTTTTACAAATTTTTCAATCCTTTTTAAAATCGGAAGATCGTGGTAAGGATAACCCAAACCGAGCAAGGGTTCAATAAATGAGCGATTGAGCAGAGCGTCAACTGTTTTTGCGGCAATCAAATCTTTTTCATCGTTACTAAAAGGTTCAATATGCGAACAGGAAAATGTAGTTCCCACATTACTCCGGGGCATCATAGATTTTATGACGCGCGCTCCACAGGATTGAGCAAGGGCAGCATGATGGGTAGCTGCCAAAAAATTATTTAACCCCTTTTTACCTGGAGCATGCACACCCAAAAAATATCCGGCGCCGGTGAATACCATCGGTTCATTCAGAATTATCCAGTTGTTTACACGGTCTGCAAAATATTTAACGCATATACTTATATAATTTTGAAACCAATGAACTATATCGCGATTTACCCAGCCACCCTTTTTTTCAAGATCATAAGGAAGATCCCAATGATAAAGCGTTATCCAGGATGTAATGCCAAGCTCAAGGGAGAAATCTATCAGGCGATTATAAAAATCTATTCCATTTGTATTTATCTTACCTGTTCCATTCGGCAGTATCCGGCTCCATGATATAGAAAAACGATGATTGAAAATATTGAGCATCCTCATCAAACACAAGTCCTTTGAGAAGCGGTTATAAAAATCACAGGCGTTATCTCCGGTATGATTTTGGAAGATCCGGTTTCTTTGTTTTACAAAAACATCCCAAATAGATTTTCCTTTTGAATCAAGATCATGACCGCCTTCGATTTGATAGGCAGCCGTAGAAACGCCCCATGTAAATTTATTTCCAAAATCACTCTTGCTCAACAGCATAATCATTCATCGGTTTGATTCAGAATATTTCCTGTCATTCCGCGCTTTAATTTTTTATATGAATAAGGAAGTGAGCCAAGTTCAACCTGAAACTTTTCAGAAACAAGTGAATGTTTATCTAAGATTTCATCTATTATTTGTGCGGTTATATCAGGGAAGTCGACCGAGATAACATTTCCTGACTTTATCCATGATTTAATTTTTTCAACACGGGATAATTTCAATTTTTTCAAAACAGGAACATCCATTCGTTTAAGGGCCGCGGCATTGCATTGTTGCTCGTATTGCCCTTTCATAGGAATTACCATTAGTTTTTTCTTAAGAAACAAAGCTTCTGCGGGCGTCTCAAAACCGGCACCACACAATACACCTGCTGAAGCAACCATACTTTTAATAAAAGCGTCATTGCTTATAGGAAATACAATGATATTTTTTTGCAAATAAGTTTTTTTAGAATGCTTGGAAAAAACCTGCCATTCTACACCTTTTATTTCACTAAGTACTTTTATTATTTTTTTATCACTATAGGCAGGCAGGTAAACCGTATAATGTTTGTTTTTATGAACTACAGCTTCCCTGATTTCTTTTCGAATGACGGGTGTAAATATTTTCTTATCATATTGCTTAAAATGAAACCCGTATTGAACGGTTGAAGGCGCATAATTTTTGAGAATTATTTTTCCCGCCGGATCAAAATTATCAGGATGTGGAGATTTTTTGTTTAAAACTGCGGCCTGATGGCTAAGCGCAATACAAGGTTTTTGCTGCAAACGACACGCCCAGGAACTCACAGGTTCAAAATCGCTGATTACCATGTCGTAATCATTGACAGGAAGTTCTTTTATTTCATTATAAAATCTTTTAAGCTTTGCTTTTTTATAGGTTGCAAGGAGATCTATTCCTCCATTTTTCCCGAATACAAAACTCATTCCTTTCAATAAAAATTTTACCGGATACCCCAGTTCCACATCTGCTTCTGTTCCGCTGATAAGGATATCCAGTTCACCTTTTTCACGAAGTAAAGGAATAATATCGCGCGCCCGGCTGATATGCCCATTGCCAGTTCCTTGTATGGCATAGAGGATTTTCATTTCACCATCATTTGTTTAAAATCTGCAACCATATTTTCAAAAAGCTTATTATTGGAAAGTACCATCTCTTTAGGCTCTTCATCTACTAAGGTTTCTATTTCTGCCTCATTGTATTTATAAATTTTCCATTCTCCTTCATTATATTCCAATGCGGTAAGATTTTCTACCCAGTCACCCGAATTCAGGTACATAATGGAGCCGTGCTGATTTGTGATTTTCCTGATTTCAGGCTGATGAATATGTCCGCATATTACAAAATCGTAGTGATTGGAAATGCCGATATTCGCTGCGGTGGTTTCAAAATTATTGATAAACTTAACGGCGCTCTTTACACTATTTTTAATTTTTTTTGAAAGCGATAATTTCCCTTTTTTAAAAATATGCTCTGAAATAAAATTCGCAAACCGGTTAATGTGAATCAACATATCGTAGCCCACTGCGCCTAATTTTACAAGCCATTTAGAATGTTGCATCGTTACATCGAAAACATCACCGTGAAAAATCCAGGCTATTTTGTTATTATCTAACGTAAGAATTACTTTATCTACGATCTGCAGCGAACCCATTTTTAATCCTGTAAATTTTCGCAACATTTCATCGTGATTTCCGGTAACGTAATATATCTTCACTTTTTTGCTGGCCCAGTGCATAATGTGCTTCACAATTTTCATGTGGCTGTTTGGCCAATATCTTTTACTGAATTGCCATATATCAATAATATCGCCATTAAGAATAACTGTCTTTGGCTTAATACTTGTCAGATAACGCAAAAGCTGCTTCGCATTACAACCATAAGTGCCCAAATGCACATCACTTAAAACCAGAACTTCAACCTTTCTTTTTTTATCCATTCTAATTTATATTTTTCTAAACTTTAATGCAGAGTAAAAAGAAGAAAAGCGATATAGAAGTAGCTTGCTGAAAAAATTTTGAAAGAAAAATTGAATTGCTTTCATAAACTTCTGATTAAATATCTATGCAAAGCAAAGAAATGAATGTAACCAAATCTTTAAGAAACTATTATATAATTATTAATTTGAAAGACGGTATTTAACGGCTGCAACTAACGTTTGTTCTAAAAGATGGCAGGATTTGTTGAACTTAAGTTTTTGAATAATAGGTGTTCAAGATGTTGAGCTTCCATAGGGATAAACCGAGGATGTCATGGCCGATTTTAATCACATCTTCCTTGAACACCATTACACGAAAAGTTTGCTCAAATGTTCTTCAAAAAAAGGATGCAAGTATTTTTTTTATCTCGATGAGGGTAGCAGTAAATATATTCTGTCATCATCCCTGATTGAGCAACGCCATCGGCAATGATAGAACTGGCAGTAACCAGCGTTAAGTAATCATCATAGAGCAGTTTTTTCAATAACTGCGGCATGGCCGGTGACTCAATGCAAAAACAACCAATGGTGCTTGCTTCGCGGGAGAAAACAGGCGTAAAAGTTCCTTTGCTACTTTTAATCTAAATATGAACGAATTAAAACATGATTTTTCGAAATCGATGCCAAGTGTAAAACCTGTTTACCGCTAGTCAGGAACGATCTTTCTATTTAACCGCTGATGCCACGTGATTGAAACGCATCTAATATGCTTGTTTTATAGTGGTTGTCATGTTTCTTAATTTCACCTTTTTATTTTTACAAGAAAAAGAGACCAGGCTGCGAGCAAAAGCAATATCGCTGAACCTCCATAAATTAAAGATAAGCTAACATGTGCATCCCTTAATATTCCTCCTGTAAAAACCATCAAACCTCCTACGATTGTACTTAGAAAGTTAAGGAATCCATAACCGGTCGCTATATATCTTTCATCTATTACCTGGCATAAAACCGGCATCAGGTTAGCATCATTAAAACCCCTTGCAACCCCGTAAATAATCATCGCTGCGATGGCAACTCCGAAAGTATACGTATAGGACATCAGAAAGAGGCAAGGTGCGCCAATCGTAAAGCCCATGATTATTACGTATAAACGAGCACGTTTATTTATTTTGTGCCATCGGTCAGCCAGAACGCCGCCCAACAACACGCCGGCAAAAGATCCAATTTGAACATATCCAGTAGCTGAAATGCCTGCTTGTCCAAGATCAAGGTTAAAATGGCTTTTAAGAAAAGTTGGAAGCCAGCCATAGATAAGCCAGTTCACAATGCCATATGCGCAGAAATAAAATAATAATATCCTGAAAGAAAAGATCGAAAATAATTTTAAAGATTGGGTAATGCTCACGGGCAGTACTATTGCGCCTTTGTCTGTAATATTTATGTTTTCCTGTTTTTCAAGAGGTTTTCTTAACGTAAAGAATAAAATAAGCGCATAAGCCACCCCAAAAAATCCGAAGACCTGGAAACCGTAACGCCAACCCCAGGATTCAGAAATATAGCCCCCCAGCCCGCCAAGCGCAAGGCCTGCATATAATCCACTCATATGAATGCCCGTTGCAAGTGATCGGGTTGTACCTTTGTGGTAATCCGCTATTAAGGCTAGTGCTGCAGGAATGTAGCAAGCTTCGCTAATGCCCATACAAAGCCTGGCTGTGATCATCTCCCCGAAGGTTTGCGCGAATCCTGTCCATAACGTAACTATTGACCATACTAGAACACTGAATATGATTACCGGCTTTCTTCCATACTTATCTGCAAAGTAGCCACCTAACGGGCTGAGAACTCCATAGGACCATAAAAATACAGAAGTTAATAAACCAAATTGTGCATCATTGATACTAAAACTGCTAACAATAGGATCACGCATGGAGGTGATGAGAATACGGTCAAAGTAGTTTAAAAAAGCTACAACCCACAATAATGCAACCACGATCCAGGCATACGTTTTAGAACTGAATTTAAAAGGTTTCATGAGGTTGTTTTATCAGCATACACAAAACAGTTCGTGCCAGCTTTTATTAAAAAATCAGATGAACGGTTATTGAATCATTAACTTACTTTCAAAGTTTTCAAATATAAATGATTTCAGATAATGTATTACATAACCTTCACCATTATTTTAATAATCGGAAGAAAAAAAATATCGAATTGAATTACTACGCATCAGAACGTGTAATATTTATACATGGAACAGGGTAAATCAGCACACATTACGATAAAAATCATAGATCAACACTAACGTTTTTCATTAAAAGTAAAAAAATAAATCGTCTTTTATGTATTACATAAATGGAAAGTTATACTTTTATAAAAAAAAGTATGAAATACA
The DNA here is from genome assembly GCA_051959325.1 of Ginsengibacter sp. Classification (GTDB taxonomy): domain Bacteria; phylum Bacteroidota; class Bacteroidia; order Chitinophagales; family Chitinophagaceae; genus Ginsengibacter. The sequence goes on from JBQCFI010000322.1 coordinate 5,595, forward strand.
TAACGATCCTAATGATTGTTTTTTTGGAATGCTTCTTTAACTGTTCTTATTCACAGGAAATAATTCCGCTTTATCAGCATGTGCCTAATTCTATTCCCAGCCAGATAAAAGAGCAGGCAGATTCTTTATCAAAAAGAGGAAAAGTGAGTCATGTTACTGATCCAACTCTTTCTGTTTATCTTCCGGACCCCGCTATAAGAAATGGCACAGCCATCATAATTTGCCCCGGTGGCGGCTATTCCTATCTGGTGGTAAATGGAGAAGGCAGTGATATTGCGAAAGAGCTGAATTCGAAAGGCATCACCGCATTTGTATTAAAATACCGGTTACCGGATGATCGTATCATGAAGAATAAATCTATCGGGCCTTTACAAGATGCGCAGCAGGCTATAAAAATAGTACGAGAACGGGCAACAGATTGGAAAATAGATGTTTCTAAAATAGGCATCATGGGATTCTCAGCAGGAGGACACCTGGCATCAACGCTATCCACTCACTACAGTACAGCAGTAATTGACAATGCGCTTCATACCAATCTTCGCCCTGATTTTTCAATTCTTATTTATCCTGTTATCAGTTTCCAGGAAGGCATTCTCCATAAGGGTAGCAAAAAAGCTCTAATTGGTGCAAACGCAGATACAGCCCTGATAAATAATTTCTCAAATGAACTCCAGGTGACCGGTAATACGCCACCGGCATTTCTTGTTGCATGCAATGATGATAAAGTGGTACCTGTTCAAAACACAATTCGCTATTTTATTGCTTTGCATGAGCATGGTGTGAATGCTGAAATGCATATTTATGAACACGGAGGTCATGGTTTTGGCCTTCACAATAAAACGACAGAAGACCAATGGATAGAACGATGTTATCATTGGATGAAGGCCAATGGTCTTTTGTAACGCCAGGAAAGGTTATATACCCAAATTTTTTCAATTTTTCATTTACAATTCGCAGCTGTAATTAATAGCATTAACAGGTTGTCGGCAATGATACCTTATAGGGAATTCAAAAAATGAATGAGATCTACTATTTGTCGAAAAACCCAGGTAAATATCTGGCGGCTTTTTCTCTTACTGCCATCACCTCTTTTTCAGGGATCGATTTATATGGCCACCTAAGGCGCGTCCCAATGTCGGTCCAACCACCAACCGCTGCCAGAAATTTGTCAAGTGCCGGATTTGAATACCCGGATTGTTTATATGGAACGATGCATTCTTCAAAAAATTCCAGAATACTTATCTGAGTCGCCATTGCTTTGTCCAGGTCTGATTGCATAAGATCCCACCATCGTTGTGATCCTTGCGGACTTAAACACGCCACGTTGGAATAGGCACCTGCTGCCACCTTATACTTTATACCAGTAGCGAGTAAGTGGCCGGGAATGAATATGGCAATCTGAGAACTATAAGTACGCATATCTTCATACCATTGCTTGTCACCGGCCGCCACTTTTATTCCGATAAGTTGCGGGATTTCTTTTATTAAAATTCCGTAAGCAGCAGGAGTAAGTACTTGTTTTGCGTGAGGAGGATTATATAAGACAATAGGAATATTACCAGCTGCTTTTGTTACTTTTTTTAAAAATAAAACTTGCTCCTCCATGTTGGTGGTAACCCAATCCGGCAGAATCACCTGAAATGCATCCGGCCTGAGATGCACAGTCCTCTCAATTCTTTTCAAAGAGATTATTGGAGATGGATGGCTTGCACCAATCTGGAAATGCATACCGGCATTCAGACATTTGCCAGCAACTATTTCCTGTATGCGATCAAACTCTGCCTCTGTCTGATTATGGAATTCGCCGGCAGTTCCATTGGTATATATTCCATTCACTTTTGAGGCAATGAGATAATCAACTTCTGCAGATAATCTGTCATAATCGAAGCTATCATCATCGTTAACAGGTAGCAGTACCGTACCCCAATTTCCGCGAAGGTTTTTTGCAGTGAGCAAAGTTATTTTTCTTTTTTAAAATCTTTAAATGTTGCCGATTCAAATACAATGCCTTCATAAGGCTTCACATAGCCAGCTTCAAAAAGGCAGGCTATTTGTCCATCGGAAAGAATACCAACATTTGAGTAAGCAGATGGGCCGGCATAAAAAACTTTTTTAAACGGCCATGATTTTCCATTGTTATAACTTAAGCGAACGGTCATATTAGTCCGTGATGTTTTGCTTGCCGGATTAGAAAATATAAGACATCTTTTTTTGCCGCGATAATTATAACTTATGAGGCTTCCCTGACAAACCGGTTCGATTAAAGCGGAATCGGCATGTATGGACGACCATGATTTACCGCCATTCTTACTAATAGAAACCTGGCGGCATCTTGCAGGTCCTGAATTTCTCATATTGAGCAAAAGCCGTCCCCTTGAAATTTCAGCAACCGTGGATTCGTTTACTCTTCCTTGTGGGGTTGTGCCTCCCAACACCCACGTCTTTCCACCATCGTCAGAATATATTGAGTGAGAAAAACTCATTTTTCCCCCGGCGACTAAATGATCACATGCCACCACTAATCTGTTTTTATAACCATTGTTTTCAATTTGAATTCCAGAACCAGGCCCGGTTGCATACCATGTCCAATTTGGAGGCTTTACATCATTGGTTATCTCTTTTGGTATACTCCACGTATTTCCATCATTGGTAGAGGATAGCACAAAAACTCTTCGTGTATCCTTGCTCGTCTGGTTTGTTATTGCTTTCTCATGATCAGTTCCCAGATTCCATGTTGAAAGCAAAATGATATTACCTGTTCTTTTATCTACAATGGGAGCTGGATTACCGCAGGTGTTTGTGCTGTCGCTCCAAATTATTTGCAGCGGACTCCATGTTTTGCCATTGTCTGCTGAGCGTTTAACAACAAGATCTATATCCCCTGCATCTCCACAATTAATCTTTCTCGCTTCTGCAAAAGCAAGCACCGTTCCTTTAGTGGTGATAACCATTGCCGGTATGCGAAAACAACTGTAACCAGCTTCACCCGCTTTATAAATAAAATTGAGTTTTTGGGAAAAGGCACTTTGCAAAACACATATAAAAGCTATTGTCCAGATTACTTGTTGTTTTATTTGTTTTTTCATGTTGGCTTATTTTATAAATCGGGTGATGCTTATAATTCAGCTTCAAAACGTTCTACTTCAGGAAACTTAGTTTTCCCTCTTACAAGTCTACCAAGGCGGGGCTTGCGATTATTATAAACTTCTACAGCATCGGCATCCGCGTAGCGCAAAAAAAGAATGCGACGGTCACGATCTGTGGAGAAATTACCGTCTGATTTGTGTAACATCCAGCAACCAAATAATAATACATCTCCGGCTTTCATTTCCATCGGCACTGCAAGCGAATCATCAACTTCCAGAGTGATTTCTAAGTTGCTTTTCTTTTGAGTTTCCGTTTGTTTTACTTTTATCTGCCCTCGCTTATGACTTCCAGGTATCAACCACAGGCAACCATTTTGACGATCTGTGTCATCAAGCGCAGTAAGTGTTGTTAAAGCATTGTAAGGTTCAAGTTCGCCATACCCATTATCCTGGTGCCATCCGAATGATTTGGTATTGCCGCACATTTTGAACGTCAACTGAGAGGTGGCTCCTTTTATATCAGGTCCTATCAACTGGCTTGCTATCCCAACCATCGGACCTTCAAAATAATAAGCTTTCACCGTTGGCGATTTATGATGAATATTTACCAAAAGTGAATTTTGAAGCCATGTTTTTGAAGAATCAAAAGATTCCTTTTCTTTATTCCACGCGTTCATACATTCTGCTCTCATTTTCTCAAGTCCTTCATCCGTCAGGACGTTTTTTAAAATAAGGTACCCTTCGTCTTTGAAGAATTTTAATTCATTATTGCTCAAGAGGCGATAATTAAATTGATTGCTATGTTTTTCCATAATATTTAATTAATCAGATTCTAAATTCTTCTAAAAGAGCCTTCACCGCTAAACATCATTGAGAAATGATTTCTTTCTTGCATTTGTTTCCCAAGGCTTTCTCTCATTATTTTTTTGGAATAGCTACCAATACCCGATTGCTTCTTACACCAGGCCGTGCCTCCCCGCCTGCCAACACAATTTTATTGTGCCAAATTACCAATGGTGTAGTAACAGGAGAATAAATACTATTGTGTGGATTTGCAGCACTGTCTTTTCTGTGAACAACCGGAATCTCCTCCACTACAGACCACTCATCTTTTTTAGCATTATATCGCAAGATTTCATTCCTGAATCCTGGATGTAGATCTTTTAATTCTGATATCTTTTGTGCATAAGAACCATCATCTCCTCCGAAAAGCAATAAGTCTGATCCAGATTCGTAAGCGGGCGAAGGGGATGCTACCAATGGATATGGCAGATCAGCAAGCTTTTTCCATTTACCGTCTTTTGTATAAAGCCAGCAATCTTTCAGATATTCTCTACCAAATGTATTCCCCGAAGGAAAAAGATGTGCACCGCCAAAGAGATAGATGCTACCGTTAGCACATGCTGCTGTTGCCAGCATACGCGATTTGCCTGGAAGGCTTACCAGAGTTTTCCATTGCTGGTGACCAGTTGCGGCAGTGTTAAGATCGAGTGACCAAAAATTACTTTGTGTTTCACCGGCAGGTGTATTTATTCCTCCCATAATATATAACACATCATCCTGAATAACTCCACAAGCGTTCATCAACGCTTGTGGTAAGGAAGGAAGGGTTTTGATATCAACAGCCATACCATTAAACGTAATTGAAAAAACTTTGCTATAACATTGTTTCGAATCACCCCCGCCAATACAGAGCACGCTGTTTTTGTAAGTTAACGCGACTCCATACCCCATCGCACGTGGCAAATTTCCGGCTCTACTCCAGCTTCCATTAATAGTTTTCAAAACAAAAATGTTATCATACCAAACTTTTGTCGCATTATTCCATGGGCGCCTCCCTCCCGGGAAATTAGAACCGCCGGCTACTATCAGAGCTCCATTGCTGACACCTGCATAAGGTCCGGCGAAACCTTCAGGATCAGGTAATTGTTTTGTTTGTTTCCAGGTAAACATATGGCTTCTTTCAGGTTGCGTCTGTGCATTCATCGTTATCCCACTAATTAACAGGAATAAGAAATAATATTTCATTTCCGGTATTCTTCTTTTTCCCTTGCAGGCAAGTGATTAAATAAAGGTATTTTGATGAGTTCTGAGTGGAACTTCTTGTAATCATCCTCAGATAAATTTTGCAATGGAAGCCTGCAGGGACCGAAATCCCAACCCAGCATTTTCATGATTGCCTTTTGAGCCGGTATTGGAGGGTATTTTAATAATAGCCTGACAATTTGTATTATCTGCTCATGATTTTTTTGAGCTGCTGTTATATCTCCGGAGTTGAAATATTCAATCGTCTTTTGATATACCGGTGCTGCAAATGTATATGTGCTGCCAATCGCCCCTTTAGCCCCTACAGCCAATGCGGGCAAGAGCAATTCATCGAGGCCAAACAAGATATCGTAGCGTTTGTTTTGATAGGCACGACAGGCCTGAAATTCATGAATGGTAGACGCCGTGTATTTGATACCTGCAAGATTAGGGATCAGTGGTCCGGCGATTTCCAGGAACTGCAACATGTCCATAGAGATGCCGGTAAGATGTGGAATGTGATAATAATAAAAAGGAAGATTCGGAGCTCCTGTTGCGATTTCTGCCATGCAATCAGCAAGGTTTTGCACAGACGACGGACGAAAGTAAAACGCTGCAACAGATGAAAAAGCATCAGCACCGATCGTTGCTGCATGTGCAGCCAACAATTTTGCTTCTTCAATACTGCTATGTCCGACATGTACGATTGTGAGTACTCTTCCATTGGCAGCTTTGACAAAGTCTTCTGCTACCTGCATTCTTTCTGATGAAGTCATGTTCGGTCCTTCACCATTACTGCCGCAAACAAATATTCCTTTTATTCCGTCTGCTAGGAGCTTATCTACAACTTCCGGAATCATTTCGCGGTTTATTGAACCGTCAGCGTGAAGTGGTGTAAACGCCGCGGCAATTAATCCTTCAATTTTCTTCATATTTATTCTTAAATGTTTATTTATTTCTTTACAAAATATTTCGTGCCCCTCAGCAATTCCAGCTTAAATCTTCTCAACACAATACGATATTTTCAATCATTATCACCAATTTTTTTTATTATTTCAGCACATATTGAGTTAAGGAACGAATGATCAATACCCATCCGTCTGTTTCAAATTTGTATTATTGGCCAAAACAGTAGAATTGAGTGGCCAATAAATGGGCGTGCTTTTTCCTTTAAGATTCGGTATATAGTTGTAAATATCAATGGTTCCTCCTTTATAAAATCTTACCAGATCATACCATCGCTTATTTTCAAAAAATAATTCTCTGCCCCGCTCGTCCAAAATTTCACGCTCGACAGTTGCTTTATCAGTGGCACCTGCATAATCGCCTGTTCCTGCACGTTCTCTTACCTTGTTCAAATAAGTAATGGCATTATCTGTTTGTCCAAGACCTGCATATGCTTCAGCCGCCATCAGGTACACGTCAGCCAGCCGAAAAATTATCAGATCATTATCAGGAACGCGGTCATCTGCATATACATTGCCCGGAAGCTTAGTAATCCACGCATAACTGGTAGTATTTCCATTTCTTTGTAATATCCATGTAGAAGGAATTCGTTGATCATTCGGATTGGTGAATAAGGATCTTGAAAGGGGACTTATCTGGTAAGCTCCCTGCCCGTTGGAAGAAGTCCGGCACCATGGTATGCTGTCCAGATTCGATGCGGCCTGTACAATAGTTAGAAAAGGCAATGCATTCATCGCATAATTATTTCCTGCTTCATCGCGTTGATAATATGCGGCCAGTATGATCTCTTTGTTTTGTCTTACGGTATTAACATCTCTGAATTTTGGCATAAGCGAGAGATCCGCCTTTTCCACTTCTGCTATGGCAGTTAACGCATCATTAAATCCGTTAGCACCGGCCCCCAAAACTTTTGCATTCCATAAACTTGCTTCTGCCTTTAACGCTTGTGCTGCAGTGTAGGAAAAACGATATTTACTTACAAATTTTGTATCAGGAAAGGTAACTATTGCTGTATCGAGATCTCCGAGAACTTGTTTCATGACATCTGTAGCAGGTGAACGCGGTAACAAGGGCACGTCTGCGCTTGTGATTGCCTGCAACATAAGAGGACAATCACCTATAATACGCATGAGATGGAAATAAAAATAAGCTCGCAGTGCATGTGTTTCCGCCACAATCCGTTTTTTTGCAGCGGGATCAGAAGCAAAGGAAAAGGGTTTGATTTTGGCGAGTAAAAGGTTACATTGTCCGATAGCCTGGTACCATGAACTATAATTAATAGCCCCCACGGATGGGCTTAAGATCTGGCTCCATGCAGTTGAAAAACGTGCATTGGAAGCTGCAATCAGTTCTTCGCTACGTTCGGTTCCATAAGTAATATTGTTTGCAAGCGTTCTCATGTAAGTATAAATCCCTGTTACATAAGGTTCAAAATCTCCTTCACTTTTAAAATAAACCTGTTCAGTGATCTGGGATTTAGGAGTTACTTCCAGTATCTTTTTACAACCCGCAATCGTTAGCAGCGAAGCTATTGAAACGGCAAATAAAAGTATCTTTTTCATATTATTTTAATAAAGGTTAATAAATGATTCAAAACTTTAGTGTTGCACCAAGTGAAAACTGTCTTGGTCTTGGATAACCGCCATCATCAAACCCTTTATAAGTTTCCGGGTTAAGTCCATCATATGCGGTGATATATCCGACATTATAAATGCTGGCGTAAATATTGAGCCCGGTGGCGTGTATCTTTTTTACCAAGCTTTTTGCTAAATCATAGGAGACGTATATTTCCCGTATTGCCAAAAAGTTGCCTTTCTCAGCCATTGTTGATACATCCGAGCCATAGCCGTTGTTCGTTCCGATGGGAGAAGTTCTTAAGTAATTTCTTTGTCCATAGTCGTAATCGGCAAATGAAAACCGGGCATATTTTTTTCCAACATCACCCGACTTCTGCCATATATCATTGCCTAAAGCTTCAGCAGGTGCTCCTTCATTAAATGCCCTGCCCTGGCCCAGAGAACGTGCCAATGCGCCATTTTCAATAATAAAACCTGTTGCATAGTCAACATTAAAGCGGAGAGAAAAATTCTTATAGCTGAAGGTATTTTGCATACCGCCTATGATATCAGGTGAACGGTATCCAAAAAATACTTCATCCCTGCTATCGATGACACCATCATTATTTAAATCTGCAAATTCATAATCACCAGCATGTTTTCCGACAACAATTCCTAATGGGGATGCCAACTGATCTTTTACTTTTGCGTTCCATTGTGCTGCTTCAGCGTCTGTTGAGAACACCTTCACTACTTTATATCCCCAGATACCAAATGGTCTTTCTCCTTCAGCATAACCACCTACTTCCTTTTCTGTTTTGCTACCCGGATCATAAACAATTGTACCTCCCTGACGATTTTTATCACGTCCATTATCCGGGAGTTTCACAATTTTCTGCTGGTTATAAGCGAAAGTGAAGTTGGCGCGCCAGGTAAAATTTTTTCCATTTACCGGAGTTCCACCAACTGCAATTTCCACGCCTTTATTTTGCAATGTTCCATTATTGTATGTGATGGACGAAAAGGGAGCTTCTGAAGGTAACGGTTTAGAAGCGATCCTGTTTTTAGTTAATTTATTATACCAATCCACACTTAGGGTAACCCGGTCGTGCAAGAATCCGGCATCGAAAGCAAGGTCAGTAGTTTCTGTGGACTCCCATTTCAGGCTTGGGTTTGAAAGATTACGGCGCAATATGCCAGGACTTTGAGCATAGGCCGTTGCGGTGTAATTGCCGTAAGTATCTGTAATATCGAGATCATTAGAGCCTGCTGTTCCCCAACTGCCTCTCAACTTTAATGTATTGACAATTTTTGTTTTCCAGAATTTTTCTTCACTAATGTTCCAACCTGCTGATACTGATGGGAACAAAGCATATTTGTTTTGCGGCGCAAAATTCGAGAACCCATCATATCTTAAAGCACTGCTAAAAAGATATTTACCCATGAAATTGTAATTCATTTGTCCGAAATAACTGGCAGATCTTGTTTCGTCGATCTCAGTACCAAAACTGGTTACATTGCTTACCGTTTGCCCATTGATCGTTGTCACCGAAGGTTCATCAATCGTGGAGATGTAATCATTCGTTGCTCTTTGTGAGCCTATATTAATCGTATTATGCAATTCACGTGTATAGTTAAAACCCCCTAACACAGAGAAATGATGATTCTCATTTAGTGTGAAATCGTACTGCAATATCTGATCGGTCATAAGCTGCCTGAAATTGTCTGTATTTTCGGTTTTTTGCCTTTGGGTTGAAAACTGGATCGGATCCGGAAAAGCATCCCGATGAAAAAGATAACTATAATCCTGAATCAGGTAAGACACCGATGGACGAAAATGCAATCCCCGGACAATCGTAAGATCTGCTGCCAGCCTTGAAACGAGCCGTTCTGTGGAAACATTGGTATGGTCATATTTTAAAGTATGAAAACGATTTCTGGCAGATAACACTTCACCAGTTGTAGGATCCCCGTTATCCTTAAAGATCCTTATCAATGGAGTTAGCCTCGTACCCCTGGTAAGTTCATTTTGATAAGCTTCTACATAATTAGGCAATTCATTGTCGTAATTTATCATTGCTGTCAGTTTAAGATTATCGGAAACTTTAAATCCAAAATTTCCCAAGGCGTTATAGCGTTTATAATTGGTTCCAACAAAAGTTCCGGCCTGATCAATGTAACCCATTGATACATTATAATTCGCACGGTCGCCCCCACCATTTACCCCGATGTTATAGTTATCGGTATTGCCGGTATTCCACAAAAGGTCCTGATAGTGGTTATCTGCATACAACAATTTAGTTCCGGCATTAATTGGATCATCCATTGTTTGCCAGCCGTGTGCCAGCAAATTGTCAACATACGATTGTCCATCAACGGCAACTATATTATCATACAAAGCGGTTAAATTCGTTGCATTGCCATATTGTCCAGACTGCGTATATACAGTCGTGCCAGCGGAGAATCCGCCGTTGTTGAGTAAATTATTTTTGTCGATCTTATCATGGGTATTAAACACAGTAGTTCTTGCAAGCGTTAAATAATCTTTGGCGCTCAGATAGTGATAAGTGCGTAAAGGCGTCTCCCAGGTATGGCGGTAATTGGCCGTTACCACGGGCTTTGAATTATATTTTCCAGTCTTTGTAGTAATGACAATAACGCCATTTGCACCCCGGGCCCCGTAGATTGCAGTTGAAGCTGCATCTTTCATCACTTCAAAAGATTGGATATCTTCCGGATTAATATCATCCAGCGATCTGAAGACTCCGTCCACCACTACCAGCGGACTTGATCCATTTACACCACCTGTAGCAGTACCACCACTATTTCCATTTGATGAACCATAGACATTCAGCTTTGTACCACCTCGTATAATGATATTATCTGCACCGGATCCCGGCTGACCCGACACTATAGGAACAGAAAGCCCGGCTATTTTCCCTTGAACAGCCTGTATCGGGTTTGGATTCGAAACATTATTTAGTTGCTGTGGATCCAACTTTGATACCGCTGCAGTCACATTCTTTTTCCGCTGCACACTGTAGCCGACGACCACTTCATTTAACTGAACCTCGTTGGCAACCAACACAACGTTAATGGTACTTCTTCCATGGACTTTAATTTCCTGGGTTTCCATTCCTTCCATGCTAAAAATCAACGTCGCATCGGGCTGCACACTTATATTATAAGTGCCCGATGTGTTGGAAGTGGTACCGTTTTGGGTTCCCTTTTCGATAATTGAAACACCAGCAAGGGGACCACCGGAAGCATCAGTAGTTTTTCCGGTTACATGTATTTCAGCTTGCAAGCTAGCGGAAAAGCGGGCTGCCCTTACAGTAACCGGAAGTAGTGCTGAGAGGGAGGCAAAAAGCACAGCTGATAATAAAAAACAATTGGATAACAGGCAACTCTTCATATAAAATAATTTAAAATGAGAAAGAATGTTTGTTAAAGTGTTAATAATTAATACATTAAAAATTTCTGACGAGCTTTATTTTGTAATACATATACCAAGACTTATCGTTAATTTTAACGCAAGATAAAATAAAAAGCGTTATTTTGTATTATTTAATGAAAAAAAAATTTATTTTTTTAAAATTAATAGTGAGGACTTATACCTTTACTTCATTGATACATCTTCAATTATTTTATTAAATATGATTTATTATGAAAAAAGATCCAACCCTAACAGAAAAAACCGAACAACAAATACTGGGGTATGTAACAGAAAAGGGATATCAACTAGGAGATATTTTTCCGAAAGAAAGTGAGTTTGCAGAAATATTAGGGGTTAGTCGGGTAGTAATCCGGGAAGCACTCAGCAGGCTTAGAATGATGGGATTTATTGAGACTAAAAGAAAGCGCGGAACTATATTAAAATCACCTGATATGTTTTACGGAGTTAAGACTATTGTCAACTCCGGAAAACTGGACATGGAATCACTTAAGGATCTGTATGAAGTGAGAATCATGCTCGAAATTGGGATGGCTGATTTTATTTTTTTAAGAAAAACAGAAGAATCTTTGAAAGTACTGGAAAATATCGTTGCAAAGGAGGAAGCTGCGGATGTAAACGATTTGGAAACACTTGCATCCTTGGATATTCAATTTCATACAGCTTTATATAAGATGTCGGGTAATAAATCACTGGGTACTTTTCAAAGTTTACTAAACACCTTATTTACTACCTATTCCAGAAGTAAAAACTGGCGGAATCGCCAAATTATTTCTCACTCAACATTGGTTGGTATATTGAAAAAAGGAACGACGGATGCTTTTCGTACAGGTATGAGACTGCATTTGAATACACGATTCGAAGATCTTGAAATCTTGTTTCCGGCAGACAAGGCTAATTCTATATTACAACTTAATCGCTTAAGTCAAGAAACAGAAAGAAGCTAAAATATATCTTCAGTAACTGCTCCTGCTTTTGATTAAATTTAATCCCATTCAAGTTATTTTTTTGCATTTCATGCTACATAAAAGTTGCTGAACACCTCCCCTTCAGTAGCACCCTGTAACATCTTTTTAATATACATATTTAGCTACAATGATTTAAGCTTTTGATAGAAATCAGTCAACGTCCTTTTTGAAAATTTCACCAATAACTTTTTGAAATTCTTCTAACCCTTTTTCTGTTAAGAGGATAAGAATATCACCATTCATTTCTTTCTTATCTGCCTCTAAACAGACAGTAC
>JBQCFI010000323.1:0-4109 GCA_051959325.1 Ginsengibacter sp.
TGTTTTTAAAAACAAAGTACTGCATCATGGAACTTTATTGTTTACTTCAGAAATGAAAAATGTAAGCGGGGCTTTAAAAATCAATCCTTTGAAATATTCAGACAAAGCGGTAAAGTCAGTACCCAAGCGGGTTACCAACATTTCAGATCATTTGAAAGTTCCGATCTCACTCGAAGAATTTACGCAAAAAATAATGGATCACATTGTTTCTACTCATGATGATTGCGTGCTCTACGAATTTACGAAAACCGACCTGGCAGCGATCAAAAAAATCCGTGATGAAAAGTATGCAACCTGGGAATGGAATTACGGAAAATCTCCGGAATATGATTTTAAAAAAGGCATCCGCACTGACGGCGGTACACTCGAGATGAACCTGAATGCCGAGCAGGGAATCATTAAAAAAGTGAAGATCTATGGGGATTTTTTCAATGAAAAAGATATTTCAGAAATAGAACTTGCTTTGGAAAATGTTCCTCATGAAGAGGAAAAGATCCGGAATGTTTTTGATCAGTTTGAGATCGGCAGATATTTTCATGGAATGACCACCAAAGATCTGTTGAGAGCAATGTTTTAGGAAAAAGCTTTTAGATGTATCGAAATGGAATTTCTGTTTAATGCCATAAAAAATTCACCAGGCAAAACTATTCGGTTTCCAAAACCTATAGCTTTTATCAGTTACTGAAAAGGATGAAGATTGAACATAACTATCCTAAACCTTGTAGAAAAATATCAAATTAGTCTATCCACCTTATTATTTTCTGTGAAAAGTGTTAGAGGGCTAAATAAGCGTAAAGTAATAATGTAATAAGCTTGCAGAATTCTAAACAGTTTCTATGCTACTAACGTTACCCCCCTTCGAAAGCCGGAACAGCTCAGTTTTCTGCTGCCAAAGCCGGAACGGCTGAAATGATTATCGAAAACGTACCAGCACCGAAATGCAACCCGGAACGGGTGATAGATTTACGGTTTGCACAAGCAAATATCACCGCTTTGCGGTTTTGAAAATTATATGTTTCTTTCTATAATCATCACATCCTTTCAGGATTTTAATTACTAGCATTGAAAAACAAACTTCCAGAGGTGACACCTTTTAGAAAAGGTGTCACCTCTGGAAGTTTGCAAGCATTGAGAAGCACTTCTGCTCCTTTAGCCATGATCTTTTGATTTGTGTACCATATGTTCCACATACTTCAATTGCCTGAACGCCCCATACCTGTATGCGACCCGGTGCTCTACCCGTGCGCTAATAACGCACGGGTAGAGCAGTTTATCGTTGGTAAGTAGGAGGAGGGACTCTGTTGGGACTAGGGATCGTGGTGTTTAGATGTTTTTAGAAGAAACAATTTCTCCCTGCACACTGTTTGCTACGGATTTTTGGTTTGTATCTTTTACGATCTTGGAGCGATCAAGAAAATCGGGGATAAAAAATGTTTTGGCAAAAAGCTTTTACTTTTATCCGAAAAAAATATCTGTCACATGCCACAAAAAATTTACCAGGTCGATGCTTTTGCCCGGGAAATCTTTTCGGGAAATCCTGCAGCTGTTTGTCCGCTTCAACAATGGTTGAGCGATGAGATCCTGCAAAATATAGCGATGGAAAACAACCTCGCCGAGACGGCATTTTATGTAAAAAAAGATGATGGATATGAACTCAGATGGTTTACTCCGGCAGTTGAAGTTGATCTCTGTGGCCATGCTACATTGGCCGCCGCTTTTGTATTGTTCAATTTTGAAAACCATACAGATAATATCATCCATTTCCGTTCCCCGAGAAGCGGAGTATTGACTGTAACGAAAGAAGGAAACTTGTTGACTTTAAATTTTCCCACTGATGAAATAAAGCCGGTAGAACTTTCTGAAGAATTAATCAATGCATTTGATATAAAACCGCAGTTTGCTTTTAAAGGCAAAACCGATTATATGCTGGTGTTCGAAAATGAATCGCAGGTAAAAGAAGTGATTGCAAATTTTCCGGCGATTGCAAAATTAAAAGCACGTGGTGTCATCATCACCGCGAAAGGCGATACGGCTGATTTTGTTTCAAGATTTTTTGCTCCTGCGGTAGGTGTAAATGAAGATCCCGTAACCGGTTCGGCTCATACTTCATTAATTCCTTACTGGTCGAAGCGGCTTGATAAAAACGATTTATCAGCGATACAACTTTCATCAAGAAAAGGTTATTTGCAATGCAGATATCTGAACGACCGTGTAGAAATCAGCGGCGAGGGAAAGCTATACCTGACTGGTGAAATATTTTTAGAAAATCAAAAATAACAATCCGCGTTATTTGTTCTTTTGCTGCGCCACGGCTTTATGTGCTGCTTGCCATGACGCGTGCCTTTATCAACCAAAATTTTACTACGATTGGTGAAGACGTAAACCCTGCCGGAGAGAACGAAGAATTGTAACGGATAAAAAAAAATTAATTGAAAATTTTGCATTAGTTTAGTGTATTCAATTTCCGAAATAACCCCGAAAAGCTTCCCTTAAGATCACTGCACTTTTTTAAAAAAAGGTTTCTTATTCCATTATCCAAAAAGAAAAAACTAACACATTTTCATTATTCTGTGAGAACCTTTTACCCAAAGACCTACAAATGTTTTCCTGATCATGAAATTTGTGAAAACCCTGCGTTGTTTATGGATGCTACTTTTTTTGTGTAGCCTATCTTCCGGTACTTATAGCCAGCATCTTGCATGTTACGATAGCATTGCCCATATTAATTCAAATAGCCGCCCTGAAGTGGTGATTGATAAGCTTGATTTATCCAAAGTTCATTTTGCCAAAGCCATCGAAAACCGCATCAACTTTGGACTTGTGGGAAATGAATATAAATACATTTTGCTAAAAGTGAAGATATTGCAGAAAGGGACAGATCCGTATTTATCTATAGACAATACCAGTCTTGACACGGTGAGTATTTACACAATTGATGAAGAAGGCAATGCGCACCCGGTATATCTTTCCGGTGCGCTTGTGCCATTCGACGTGAACCAGGAATTTGTGTGGCATACTGTATCCCTGGATGATCATCCTTCCTCATTTTATCTCATTGCATTAAAATCACCTCAAAAGAATATCAATGTACGGTACGAAATACTTTCGCGTGATGAACTGGAGCAAAAATATCAAAGCCACGATCGGATAATATTCTTTTATACGGGAATCGTTTGTTTGATAGTGGTCGTAATTCTTCTCGCGTTTCTTCTATTCAAAAAAGCGGTTTTTGCTACTTACCTCGGTTATATTTTATGTGCCTTCACGTGGATCATTTCTCATTATGGTTACATCTTTCCTTATATGTACCCGCAGCTTCCTGTGATAAACGAAATCGTTAAACCAGTGAGCAGCCTTGGCGCTGGTTTCTTTCTTTTGATGGTTATGAACCAGGTTTTCAGGCAGCAAATTTCCACAAGAAGAATTTTTGAAAGGTTCATCAGTACCACTCTTTACGCTTTGCCTTTCATGATTGCTTTTATATTTTTGTTATTGATTCCAAACCTCAATGATGCCATCCGGTATTGCCTGATGATTGGCTGGCATATGGTGCTGATCATTACACTTTGCCTGATTGCCCTGACACCTGTTAGCTTTATCAGAACCGGCGCTACCGCAAAAATATTTTCATCGGCAATGTTTGTAATTTGTACCATGACCGTGAGTCAGCTTTTAACCAATTCCGGTTTTATCAATAATTTTTTTATAGGCGAACACGGCATCACTCTCGGTAGCCTGCTTGAGAATATCATTCTTGCATTTGGATTATTTTACAACCTCTTGCAGGAAAGAAAACAACGGGAAGAACAGGTGCTGGCGCTTGAACTGGAGCAGGCACAAACCTTAAAAAAACTGATCAATGTGCAGGACAATGAGCGTAAAAGAATTGCCGGCGACCTGCATGATAATATTGGTCCGCTGCTGGCAGCGCTAAAGATAAATTTTCGGCGAATAACTAATGCGAAAGAAAATGGCGCGCTAAACGGGCTTGCATCCAAAACAGAATTGATCATTGATGAATCGATCGCCGAAATTCACAACGTAGCTCTGAACCTGATGCCCAAGGGGCTTTCATCCAATGGATTGATCAATACGCTGCAGGAATATTT
>JBQCFI010000324.1:0-2787 GCA_051959325.1 Ginsengibacter sp.
AACCGCTTCTTTAGTAGTTGTTCCAATAATCGGATCACCACCAATTCCAATGGCTGTCGAAATTCCCAATCCTGCTTTTGCTACCTGGTCCGCCGCCTCATAAGTAAGTGTACCGGATTTGGAAACAATTCCGATCCTGCCCTTTTTGAAAATAAAACCGGGCATAATTCCGACTTTACATTCATCGGCTGTTATAACTCCGGGGCAATTTGGTCCTATTAATCTTGATGTTGTATCTAATAAATAATTCTTTACTTTTACCATGTCCTGTACCGGAATTCCTTCTGTAATACAAACAATCAAAGCAATTCCCCCATCAGCAGCTTCCATAATTGCATCAGCTGCAAAAGCAGGCGGCACGAAAATGATGCTTACATCAGCACCGGTCGCTTTTACCGCTTCATCCACCGTGTTAAATACCGGCCTGTCAAGATGTGTTGTTCCACCTTTATTCGGAGTCACACCGCCTACTACTTTTGTCCCATATTCTATCATTTGTGAGGCATGAAAAGTTCCTTCTGTTCCGGTAAATCCCTGTACCAATACCTTCGAATTTTTATTAACTAATACTGACATGAAGTTTTTTTAAAAGTTGTGCAAATATAAGTAATTAGCTAATTAGCTAATGTGCCAATATGGTAATGAAGTAGCTTCATAACATTTTCGCATTTTGGAATTTTCCCATTTTCTCATTATCCTTTAACTTGCGCCCATGGAGCAATATCTTCAACTTTTACAGAAAATCATTGATACGGGAGTTGATAAAAGCGACCGTACCGGCACGGGAACACGCAGTTTATTTGGTTATCAAATGCGTTTTGATTTGCAAAATGGCTTCCCTTTGGTTACCACAAAAAAACTTCATTTAAAAAGTATTATTTATGAATTGTTGTGGTTTTTAAAAGGAGATACCAATGTTGAATATTTACAAAAAAATGGAGTAAGAATTTGGGATGAATGGGCTGATCAAAATGGAAATCTGGGACCGGTTTATGGAAAACAATGGAGAAGTTGGGATGGAGCAAATGGAAAAACTGTTGACCAGGTTTCTGAATTGATTGAACAATTAAAAACAAACCCCGATAGCCGGCGGTTGATTATCAGTGCATGGAATGTTGCTGATCTTCCGGAAATGAAATTGATGCCATGTCATTGTTTGTTTCAGTTTTATACGACGCCAACAGAAGGAGGGAAAAGAAAACTTTCCTGCCAATTGTATCAAAGAAGTGCTGATGTTTTTCTTGGAGTGCCTTTCAATATTCCGTCTTACGCATTGCTTACTATGATGATTGCCCAGGTGTGTGATATGGAATTAGGTGAATTTGTTCATTCTTTTGGGGATGTACATTTATATAAAAATCATTTTGAACAGGCAGAATTACAACTTACCAGAAAGCCATTTCCACTTCCGCAAATGAAATTAAATCCAAAAGTGAAAAATATTTTTGATTTTAAGTTTGAAGATTTTGAATTGGTGAATTATCAAAGTCATCCGGCCATAAAAGCGCCTGTAGCGGTTTAATAGAATGCAAATATTTCTTCGCTCTTTAAATATTTGAAGGATCCTGATTAAAAATCGTACACATTAACTTAAAAAGTTCCGGATGATTCTCTTTGAATAATTCCGGTTTGTTAAAAAAATATTCAGAAGCCACAGCAAAGAATTCCGCTTTGTTGGATGCGCCATAATAATTGATATCAGAGCGGCCTTCAATGATTTTTGCCATATTTCTGCTCATCAATTCCAACCACTCGGAATTATATTTCCTGTTCAGCAGCGTTTCCGGCAATCCATCTACATCACCGTCTTCTTTATCCAGCAAATGCACAAATTCGTGAATTCCTGTATTTTCTTTTCCTTCATTTTGAAATCCAAAATGTAAAGCTGGCTTCGACAAAATCATTACTTGTTGCATGGGTCCGTTTCCGATCATTCCCAAAGTATTTTGTTCATAGCCCGCAGCAAGAAACTGATCTTTATTAAATGAACCTGGATACAGGAGCACATTTCTCACGTTATAATATTTCCATTTCTTAAAACCGAAAATGGGAATAACCGCACTGGAGGCGACTAAAAGCTTATCAACATCATCCAGGTTTGTGTCAATTGCATCTATACGCACGTATCCCAGAAAGTCTTTTATCTTTTCCTCAAAAATTAATTTATTTTTTTCTGAAAGCCTGCGATAATAAGAAACATTTTTGTTCAAAAGTTCTTTGTAATTTTTAGCAAGAACTATTTTTTTCTTTGGCTTTTTGTAGAAAATAAAAAACAAAATCAACACAATAAGAAGGATTAAAACGATAACAGGCGCGAGGTTCATTTGAAGAAAACTTAATTATATTAATGCAAAAATTGCTTTCCAATATAATTCATTTTAAGGTTAGCAGTTATAAGATATTAAAAGAGAAATTGGTATTATTTGTCCTTTTGCTGTCAGAAATAAAAGCTGTAGAAAAATTATTAATGTTGTAACGTTTTTAAATGGAGTTTTGATGAATAAAACTTCCCCCTTCAGTAAACGAATAAATAACCGGTAATTCAAATTTACCTTTGCCGCAAAACAAATTCAAACTATGTCTTTTTCTCTTTTTAATCCTTTTGAAACTTTATATTTTAATCCGCAAACTTGTTTTTTAACCGGCGAGGATTTGCAATCCGAGGAGGAAGAAGTTGGCATTTTTCCCAACTGGATCCTTGACCGTTTTTCTCTAAGAAATAAGAAATTTAAAATGATGGATCAGGTAACCGGCATCCAATATGAAGATTTAAAATTGCCTTGTTCA
>JBQCFI010000325.1:0-16669 GCA_051959325.1 Ginsengibacter sp.
GGCAGATCATTTATTAAATGAGATCAAAGACAAACTGAACGAATTGAAGCTGCATCTTGCCGGAATGAAAGAAAGATTGAGCGTGGAATTTAAAGTCGATTTGGACGCAATCATAGATGAAGAAAGGAATTCAGATACGCCGTTGGAGGAACTCCAGGAAAAATGCGACCGCATGAAAAAGCGGCTTGAAAATATGGGGGAAATCAATCCGACTGCTGTGGAAGCTTTTACTGAAATGAAGAAGCGTTTTGATTTTATAAAAGAACAAAAAAATGATTTGGTAAGTGCAAAAGAGTCGTTGTTGCAAACGATTCAGGAAGTAGAAACTACGGCTAATCAGAAATTTTTAGATACATTTAACCAGGTTCGCGATAATTTTCAAAATGTGTTTAAAGCTTTGTTTACTGATGATGATACTGCCGATATGGTTTTAAGCGATCCGGATAATCTTGCAGAAACAGGCATTGATATTGTAGCCAAACCAAAAGGCAAAAGGCCGACAAGCATTACGCAATTGAGCGGCGGAGAAAAAACGCTTACTGCAACCGCGTTATTATTTGCTATTTACCTCATAAAGCCAGCTCCTTTCTGTATTTTGGATGAAGTGGATGCTCCGCTTGATGATGCCAATGTTGGAAAATTTACGCAAATGATCCGCAAGTTTAGCAAAGAATCACAATTCATTATTGTAACGCATAATAAGATGACGATGGCTTCTGTAGATGTCATTTATGGCGTTACGATGCAGGAACCCGGAGTAAGTAAATTAGTTCCCGTAGATTTCCGTGGATTGGATCACCAGTTTGTGAATTAGGAGGGTTATTTGCAATTAAGCAAAACTGAAATTATGATTATTTGTTTGTTTGCTGCTACTTCCGGATTCCTGAAGGTTTTTGAATAGATGATTAATTTGTGATTATCTTTTAATAGAAGAGCTTCACATAAATTTGAACATGATCAGGTGAAAGTGATTTGAAATCAGCAAACAAATAAATACAGCCGATTCTTATTCTGTTGATGATTTTAAGATTAGCACATCAACATTCAACTAATTATGAATTCCCTCATTGCCACTGTCCAAAACAAATTTCCATGAACCATCGTTTTGCTTTTTCCAGATGCTGACATAAGTGCCTTTATAAACAGAATCTTTGATGTTTAAGGTGTAAACACCATAGGTAAAACCAAGATCGCCGGATTTAGAAATTTCAGCTTTCATAGGTTGCCAGGTTAAGGTGTAAGCCGTATCACTCAGTTGGCTTAAAAAATCAATCGCCTCTGCACCTGCAAGCGGTAAATGGCCCGGCCTTAATAATACTCCTTCATTATCTATGTATTGAAGAAATGCTTTTTTCATTCCTATTTGCCGGCTCATGTCCGAGAAGGAAATATCAGCATTCAGAATTTCGTGTATGGATGATTGTTGAGTTGGTTCTTTTTTTTCAACACACGAAAAAAATAAAAGTGTCATGAAAAGCAAAACGGTAAAAACTGCAATATTTTTTTCAACTTTCATAAAGATCATTTAAAAAAAAGGCGAAAGTATGTCTAAATACCCTCGCCATTAAGCAGGAAATATCACCCGCATTTATCAGGCTGTTACACCCTTAAAGAAATTATATATGCAATTTATCCTTTTTTGCTAACAATTCCTCAACTGTTTCCTGGTACATTTCGTCAGGTATACAACAATCAACCGGGCAAACAGCAGCGCATTGCGGCTCCTCGTGGAATCCCTGGCATTCAGTGCATTTATCCGGAACGATATAATACGTGTCAAGAGAAACAGGCGTATTCCTTTGAGTAGCATCCATCATGCTTCCGTCCATTAGCATTACTTCTCCTTTTACCGTGGTTCCGTCTTCTATTGCCCATTCTACGCCGCCTTCATAAATGGCATTGTTCGGGCATTCAGGCTC
The DNA here is from genome assembly GCA_051959325.1 of Ginsengibacter sp. GTDB lineage: Bacteria > Bacteroidota > Bacteroidia > Chitinophagales > Chitinophagaceae > Ginsengibacter. The sequence goes on from JBQCFI010000325.1 coordinate 1,920, forward strand.
ACACGCCCCGCAATTGATACATTCATCTGTTATTTTTATGGCCATTTTCTATATGTTTTTAGCAGTTCACACAGCTCGATATTATTTCCGAATTTTGCTGCTTTTATTGAATACAAATATAAACAGATAATTTTACCCACATGAATTTAGCAGAAAGAATTACCTTAATGGTAAAACTTGGAGAATATTTGACGGAAGATTCTGATGAGCTGAAAACGGTGAAACAAAAGGCCTTTGAACAAAATAAATGGTTTACAGAAGAGTTTATAAATTTCTCTTTTAAACAAATTTCTACTCATTATCTCAATCGCGGGAAACTGGAATCGTGGATTCGGTATTATCATATTGATGACAATATCAGCCCTAAAAAAATCGGAATTGTAATGGCTGGAAATATTCCGCTCGTTGGATTTCACGATTTCCTTTCGGTTTTTATTACTGGTCATCACCAGGCGATCAAACTTTCAGAAAAAGATGATGTTTTGCTGAAGCATTTAATCGAAAAATTGGCCATGTGGAATCCAAAAGTTTCGAATGTAGTTCACATCGCCGCGTTGCTTAAAGATTGTGATGCTTATATTGCTACCGGCAGTAATAATTCTGCAAGATATTTCCATCATTATTTTGGAAAATATCCTTCTATTATCAGAAGCAACAAAACCTCAGTAGCGGTTTTGTCAGGCGGTGAAACTGTCGATCAGCTTACGAATTTAAGCGATGATGTATTTATTTATTTTGGATTGGGTTGTAGAAATGTGAGTAAATTATTCGTTCCTGAAGATTATGATTTTACAATGCTGATTAATGCTTTTAAGAAATACAACTATTTCTCGGACATTACTAAATACCGCAACAATTATGATTATAACCTCGCCTTATTTATCATGAACAATAAATTCTACATGGCCAATGGTTGTATCATTCTTTCAGAAAATGAAAGTGTATTTTCTCCGGTTAGCGTGCTCCATTATTCTTTTTATAAAAATAAAAGAAACGTCTTTGAGGAATTAAATCAAAACGAAAATATTCAATGTATTGTGGGAGAAGCGCATGTTCCTTTTGGAAAATCACAGGAGCCGGGTTTATTCGATTATGCAGATGGAATCGACACGATGCAATTTTTATTGACTTTGTAAAAATAATCCTACAAAACATGGTTAGAAAAAGAATCGCTTTTGTCGTGAAAAAATATTCACATTTCTTTTGGCAGCTTCATCAGTATGTTATGAAATCTTTTTCTTTTTATAAATTAAATTTACACACGTAACATTCATTTTTAATTTATTGTTAAAGGTAAATAAGTGGTAAAAGAAATGCTTTCCCTTGAATTAATTTTATTCGCGGGCATATGTTTTGATGGTGATCTTTAATGAATAAAAAGTGTTGCGTCAGTCCTTAGATTTTTAATTAAAAAATAAAATTTCCATAAATGAAAACAAAGAATATTTTTTTTACTGTACTAATAAGTGCAGTCACAACATTGGGAGTTATTTTCGGTTACAACGAATATACACATAACGGAAATAACCCAAATTTTCAATCTGCAATTCCCGCGAATTACAAATATGCAGGCTTTCTCGATAGTGGCAACAGCCCATCGGGGGCGCCGGTAGATTTTACGCAAGCAGCAGCTGCTGCCATTCCTGCGGTAGTGCATATAAAAACGCTCACCAACGCCAAAGCAGTTAATAATAATTTGCCACAAAGACAAAATCCTTTTTCCGATTTATTTGGTGATGATCTTTTAAACCAGTTGTTTGGACAGGGCGGAGGACAACAACGCATGTTACCTGAGCGTGCTTCAGGGTCAGGTGTTATTATCAGTGAGGATGGTTATATTGTTACCAATAATCATGTCGTGGCCGGTGCAGATAAGGTAACTGTAGTTATGAGTGACAGAAAATCATATACGGGCAAAGTAGTGGCTGCGGATCCTTCGTATGATTTGGCCGTGGTAAAAATAGATGCGAAAAATCTGCCATTCATGCTTTATGGCAATTCAAATGATACAAAAATTGGTCAATGGGTTCTGGCTATTGGGTATCCGCTGTATTTAGACGCAACAGTCACAGCAGGAATTATCAGTGCTAAATCCAGAGCGCTCGGTTTGAACCGCGATAAAACAGGCGGCACTGCAATGGCAGTAGAATCCTTTCTTCAAACTGATGCAGCTGTGAACCCCGGAAACAGCGGCGGAGCTTTAATTAACACCAGTGGTCAACTAATTGGAATTAATTCTGCAATTGCGTCTCCTACAGGATATTACAGTGGTTACTCTTACGCAATTCCGGTGGACATTGTAAAGAAAGTGGTGAATGACCTGATTAAATATGGAAGTGTACAAAGAGGATTTTTGGGGGCTATGTTTGTTGATGCAGGCCTTTTGAATGACGAGCAGAAACAGAAGAATAATGTTCCGCTGAGTGTGGATGGAATCTATATTACCAACCTGGTACAGGATGGTGCTGCCAAAGCCGCAGGAATCCAGGTGGGAGATGTGATCAAAAAAATAAATAATGTTCCGATCAATTCAAGCTCAGAATTGCAGGAAGAATTAAGTGGTTTCAGACCTGGAGATAAGATCTCTGTGACGATCAGCCGCAATGGTGTGGAAAAAACAATGAATGTAACTTTGAAAAACAATGTGGGTAATTATGACATCGTGAAACCCACTACCATGTTGGATAAACTGGGTGCTGAATTACAAACCCTTGATCCTCAAAAGGCCAAATCATTAGGATTGAGTGGTGGAGTAGTGGTGAAAAAAATAAATGAAGGTGCGCTGAATGATCAAACAAGAATGCGTGATGGTTTTATCATTACCAAAGTAAATGGTAAGGAAGTTAAAAATTTGGATGATCTCAGAAACCAGATTGGTAGTCAGACAGACATTACTATTTCGGGTGTTTATCCGGGTTATAATGAACCTTTCGAATATCCTTTGACATTAGATAATACCCCAGAATAATTTTGATAAATGATATAATTGAAAAATGGCCACAATTTTGTGGCCGTTTTTATTACGTTATTGCTGGTCAGAAAGAAGAACAGTTAATAACTTTGCTGATAAAAAATTGTCTCAAAAAAAGTTGATTAATTGTTGGGCTGAGTAGAAATTTTATTATCTTCGCGCTCCCAAATTATAAATTTTGGATCGGTAGTTCAGTTGGTTAGAATGCCGCCCTGTCACGGCGGAGGTCGCGGGTTCGAGTCCCGTCCGGTCCGCAAAAAGCCTCACGAAAAATGTGAGGTTTTGTTGTTTTAAGGGATTTTATAATTTATACCATTCAGTGAGGTTTTTGCGTGGTTAGAATGCCGTGCTGTCATCCCCACAGTACTGTGGGGACGGGTTCGAGTCCCGTCCGGTCCGCAAAAATCCTCACCCAAAAAGTGAGGTTTTTTTGTTATGGCGTTTTATGTTTACATTTTACAATCTGGTGTTGATGGGAGCTTTTACAAAGGGTTCTCCGAGAATCCATTGCAAAGGCTTACTCAACATAATAATGGAGAAAGTGCTTATACATCTCATAAGAAGCCATGGAAATTGGTTTACGTTGAAGAAGTCAACGATAAAGGTGCTGCCCTTAAAAGGGAGAAAAATATAAAGAAAGCTACGATTCAAAGAATAAAGGAAATTATCAATTCCCGAAAAAATATTTTGCAGAAGATAGGTGGTTAGAATGCCGTCCTGTCATTCCCACAGTACTGTGCGGACGGGTTGCAGTCCCGTCCGGTCCGCAAAAATCCTCACCCCAAAAAGTGAGTTTTTTTTGTTTATGGCGTTTTATGTTTATATCCTTCAATCCTAAGTTAGCAGATTTTTCAATGTTCATTGAGCAGCAAACAAACTTTTATCCCTGGTTTTTATTTTCATTCAATCATTAATTTCAGTCATTCTGTGTCGAAATTATTTTTTTACCTCTTTAAGATAAAAAAATAAATGTAAATTAGACAATTAATTCTATCAGAGGTAATGGGATAAACATCCGGGTGCAAACAGAAAATAAAATCAACTTAAAAGTTAGCCTTTAAGAATTAGGAAACGTAAATGTGAAAATCAAAATAATTCATATTGTTTTATTCTTATTTTTCTTTCAGGTAAAGAGATCGTTTGCTTTTGACTATCCTCCAATTACCTATCTCGGAATAGAACAGGGATTGTCAAATAATTCCGTGAGATGCATTTACCAGGACCATAACAATTTTATGTGGTTTGGTACTTATGATGGTCTCAGCCGGTATGATGGTTATGAATTTAAAGTTTTCAGAAGTAAGATAAACAATTCAAATTCGCTTCCGCATAATTATATATATGCCATTAATGAGGACACGCACAATAATTTATGGGTTGGCACCGGCCAGGGCATTGGAATTTATAACAATCTGACAGGCAACTGGCAACCGGAATATTATATTCCATTAAACGACGCAAGCAGGCAAAAAAATACTGGTAACATCACTTATTTGCAAAAGGATAATATTGGTGACATGTTTATCGGCACCAACGGACTTGGAGTAATAAAGCATGAAAAAGACAAAGCAGATGGTATTCAGATCGCTATTGCAGGCAATGATAAGAACTTGACTTATAATGTGAGGGGCTTAAAAATAGATGCCAAAAAACGTGTTTGGATTTTCATTGAAGGAATAGGCTTATGCTTATACAATTATAATTCGAACAAAATAATTCCGGTAACAAAAGAGCTTACAGCGGCTTCTTTCATTGAAACGGATAACGATAATGTATGGATTGGAACTGAGAACGGATTGTATGAATATAACGTCGCAGCCGATAAAATAATTAAACATTATTCAGAAGAGCACGGCAGCTTAACCTGCGATAAAGTAGCCACTCTTTTCCTGGATAAAGATCATAACCTCTGGGTAGGCACAGAAGGGGGCGGCCTTAATATATTGAACACATCCACCGGAAAATTCACTTATCTGTTACCGGGGCAGGAAAAGAATTCATTAAGCAGCGAATCCGTCGATGCAATTTATGCAGACAAAGAAAACAGGAAATGGATAGGAACACTGAAAGGTGGGATAGATATTCTTGATCCCGGGAAGAACCGGTTTACAACTATCACCCATAATCCTTTAAATCCGAACAGCCTTATTAATAATTTTGTATCCACTTTTTATGAAGACGAGAAAGGAAGTTTATGGATAGGAACGGATGGAGGAGGATTTAGTATATGGGACCGGCGCAATAATATTTTTCATAATTACAGGAATGATCACAATAAATCTAATTCGTTAAGCAGTAATCAGGTTACCTGTATAAAACAGGATCATGAAAAAAATTTTTGGGTTTCTACGTATGGCGGCGGTATCAATAAGTTTAATGTAGCCTCCGGAACTTTTGATCATTATCAATGTATCGATCCTGCGACGGGAAAAACAGCAGACAAGGTTTGGTTGCTTTACGAGGACAAGGAGCTTAATTTATGGGCAACGACTTTTGGCGGCTCGTTTTATCATTTCAATCGCAAACAGAATGAGTTCCAGCTTTTTGATTCTGGTTTAACAAACCTGATTGCTATATGCGAAGACCGGCGAGACAATTTATGGGCTGGGAATTCACATCAACTGATATTAATCGATAAAAAAAATAAAAATCACAGGTTCTTTGAAATTGGTAAACCGATAAGGTCTATTTATGAAGACACACGCGGAAATTTCTGGATTGGCACAGAGGGAGGGGGCTTAATTTTATTCAACAGGACGACTGGCAAAATACAAAAACGGTATTCTGATTCTAATGGCCTGTGTAACAATTCCGTTTTAAATATTTTAGAAGACAAAAACGGCAAGTTGTGGCTCAGTACTTTTAATGGATTATCCAAATTTGATTTTGGAAGCAAAACCTTCAAAAATTATTACCAAAGCGATGGCCTGCAGAGCAACCAGTTTTTATTCAGTGCAGCGATGAAGCTGCATTCCGGGGAACTTGTTTTTGGCGGTATCAAAGGATTTACGATGTTTTTTCCGGATAGCTTGCGCGTTAGAAGTTATGTTCCTAAACTTGTTTTCACAGACTTGAAAATAAATAACGAGCCGGTTTCATCTGATAACGGTAAAGTGATAGAGACAGTGGATAACAAGATCACCGAATTGAATATCCCTTATGACAAAGCAGTACTTTTCTTTCAATTCGCCGCGTTAGAATACACAGCTCCGGAAAAAATTGCCTATGCCTACTACCTGCAGGGATGGGATAAGGGATGGAACTATGTGGGCAATATGCGTTCTGCCAATTACACACATTTGAGTGAAGGAAGTTACACCTTCCGGATAAGGTCAACAAACTCTGATGGAACGTGGAGTGGGAATGAAACAAGCATTCAAATTATTATTTTGCCTCCCTGGTATAGAACGTGGTGGGCTTATTTGTTATATGTACTGATCGTCGGCTCTGCCATTTATTTGTTTATGATGTACAAACAAAAACAAACCAGGTTGAAGTATAAAGTAAAACTGGCAAAAATGAGCGCGCAAAAAGAGCATGAGATCAATGAAAAGAAGCTGTCATTTTTTACCGATGTTTCACATGAGTTTCGCACTCCTTTAAGTCTTATAATCAATCCTTTAAGGGATGTGTTGGATAAAAGCGAAAACGGACCGGAAAAGAAAGAATTAAATATTGTTTATCGCAATGCCCGCCGTTTGTTAAGCCTTGTTGATCAGTTATTACTTTTTAGAAAAGCTGACACCGAAACAGATAACTTGAACATTTCATTGGTGAATTTTAGAAATCTATGTCATGAGGTGTATTTGTGTTTTGTACAACAGGCTAAATCAAAGTCTATAGAATACGGGTTTGAATGCGACCATCAAAACCTTTACCTGTATGTTGATAAAGAAAAAATTGAAATATCGCTTTTCAATTTATTATCAAATGCAATAAAATATACTCCTGAAAACGGGAAAGTTCTTTTCAAAATTGAAGAAAAGGAGAACGATGTTTTAATGTCAGTACGCGATACCGGCATTGGAATATCTGCCGCGGAGGGCAACAAACTTTTTGATAAATTTTACCGCGTTGGCTCAGGCACAGGTACCGGAAGGTCGGGTTTTGGTATCGGACTTTACCTCGCTAAACATTTCATAGATCATCATAACGGTGAAATATATTATGAAAGTGATGCTGGAAAGGGAACTACTTTTTTTATAAAACTAAAAAAGGGAAAAGAGCATTTGTGTGAACAAAAAGTTTGCGAGGAAGTAATCGTTCCGTCTGATATTTTCCATGAATTAGTGGAAGATCCGGTATCGGTTAAGGAAACGAATAACGGCCTGGCAGAAATAATTAGCAATAATTTGTCACTGCTCATTGTAGATGATGACCTGCAATTGCTTGAATACATACGTGAAATTTTTTCAGACAAGTTTGTAATATATCAGGCCACCAATGGAAATGACGCTTTGGTAGTGGCCAAAAAAAGTGTCCCGGACATAATCATTTCTGATATTTCAATGACTGGCATGGATGGTATCGAACTGTGTAAGAATATAAAAAGCATACCATCATTAAGCCATACACCGGTAATCTTACTTACAGGATCATCTTCGAAAGAAACTGCGTTGAAAAGTATAGAAAAAGGTGCGGATGATTACATCACAAAGCCTTTTGAAAAGGAATTTCTTTTAGCTAAAGTATTAAACATTGTAAAGAGCCGCGATGTAATAAAAAAGTATTTCTATAATGAAATTACTTTGCAGGAAAATAACCTTAAAGTATCTAAAAGTTATAAGCAATTCCTTGAAAAGTGCATTCGCATAGTTGAAATGCATTTAGACGATGATCAGTTTAATATTCAGAAACTTTCGCAGGAAATTGGAATGAGCCATTCAGCACTCTACAAAAAAATTAAGGAAATATCAGGCCAGTCAGCGAATAGTTTTATTCGCTTTATCAGGCTTCGAAAAGCAGCTGAGTTATTTATTAATACCAATTACAATGTAAATGAAGTGGCCTTTCAAATAGGCATGAATGATCTGAAATACTTCCGCATGCAATTCAACAAATTATTAGGAATGAATCCGTCCGAATACATTAAAAGATTTCGAAAACAATTCAGCAGTCATTTTACACTTTCTGATAAGGCAGTAAAGCAATAAATAATAGTATTTCTTTTTTTCTACAAAACTGCCGGATCTGCAAGGCGAAATCTTTTAGAAAATATTTTCAATCGGAAAGCCTGTTTTAAAGGTTTGCAATCCTATAGCCACACGAAGCATTAAAGCATAAATAAGGGATTTCTTTTTTCTTCATAATAGTTTTCTAAACGTTGACATCCTTTTAGCCAGACGAAGGAGTAAAGCAATAAATAGGTGGTATTTCTCTTTTTTTTAAAAATATTACGAAAATACCCCTCTTTTTTTGAGAATACCCCCCTTATGAAGGCCACATTTCATATATAAATTGCGGTAACAAAGCTTGAAATAATGAGAAATATCAATATTGTCGATCTCCAAAGCCGGATTGCAACTGACCGGGATGAAACTGCTTATAAGGAGCTTTTCATATTTTTCTATAAGCCATTATTTCAATTTGCCCGGTGTTTGACAAAAGAACATGAATCGGCAGAAGAAATCGTTTCTGATGTGATGATGAAGATTTGGGAACTGGGGGAAGCTTTGGCCGACATCAGAAGTCTGAAAATTTATTTATACAAGTCGATAAAAAACCGCGCTTTCAATTATTTATCCCGAAACCATAAAAGCAGGATGATAAGCCTGGATGCAGATGATTTTGCAATTGACATGAATTCAGGGTTTTTAGATCCGGAAAACAATTTAATACGAAAAGAATTGCAGGAAGGAATTGCTGTTGCTATTCACTCACTTCCACCAAAATGCCGGGTAGTTTACAAACTGATACGTGTGGACGGCTTATGTTACAAAGAGGTGGCTGAAATCATGGGAATTTCTGTAAAAACCGTTGACAGGCATTTAAATAATGCACTACACAAATTGGTTTGTTCCATGAAAATCTACGCCGTGTAAAAAAATTATTTCTTGCTGTGGGGAGTTGTTGGAAAACCGGTGTCTTTAATAGTAACATCAGGTTATGGACAGGTTTATAGAATTGTTGAAAAAAAAATTGTTGCAAAGTATCACTATAGAAGAAGAAAAGGAATTCGAAACGATTTTAAATGATGACCAGGACTTGCGAACAATTTATTTCCGGTTCTTTTCTAAAAATAGAGGGATGAGCAGTGTCGATGAACTTGAAGCTGAAGAAGCCTTTGCTGTTCATTTTGTAAAAATGCAATTGAAAAAATAATATTAATAAATAAGCGGTCTTTTTTATGGATGAAGCGAAGCTTTTAAAATCCTGGTTGCCATTCTTTTCATATCGTATTGTAATAGTTAAATAATTGCTATGAATAAAAATTTGTCTCTTAATTCTACTTATTCCTCACATAATCAACAACTTCTCATGAAGACTTATTTACTAAAAGAAAATTGTCGTTCTCCTCATCATCTTCTTTTTTCTCCGGTCAAAAAACTCCTCGCCATTTTTTTGCTGGCCGGGGTATTTTCTTTTTCAGCGCACGCGCAAAAGACAATTACCGGCCGTGTTTCGTCCGGAGATACAGCACTCACTGCTGTTACAGTAGAGCTGAAAAATTCAAATAGTGGCACAGAAACAGATGCCAATGGCCACTATACTATTTCAGCTCCTGCAAACGGAACACTGGTTTTTAGTCATGTAGGTTACGAATCTCAGGAGATTCCCATCAGAGATCGATCCACTATCGATGTGCAATTGAAATCAGAAGCATCACAAATGAACGAAGTGGTAGTTGTTGGTTACGGAACTCAGAAAAAGGCAGATGTAACCGGTTCTATAGCCACAGTTCCCAAGACGCGTCTTTCCGAATTACCGGTTACCAACGTTCTCCAGGCAGTGGAAGGTGCCGTTGCAGGAGTCACCGTTACGAATACTTCTTCAGTGCCAGGGAGTACACCGGCCGTTTTGATACGGGGGCGAAACTCTTTAACAGCCAATAGCGGTCCTTACATTGTTGTGGATGGTATTCCGCTTAGCAAAACCGGTGGCAGCATTAATGATATTAACCCTAATGATATTGCATCGGTTGATATATTAAAGGATGCTTCTGCAGTGGCCATCTACGGAGTTAATGGTGCCAATGGCGTTATTTTAATTACAACAAAAAGAGGTACCACGGGGAAACCTGTTATCAGGTACAATGGTTATGCAGGTACAGAGAAACTGTCGCATATACTTGAGCCAAGAAATGCGCAACAATATGTTGAAAAATATGCAGAATACCTGAAACAAACCAACCAGCCTCAGACAAGCCCTGTGCCCAATGCAGCTGAGCTTGTAAATTATAATGCAGGCAAAACAACCGATTGGATTAAAGAAACTACCCAGACCGGCATTATGCAGGACCATAATTTAAGTGTATCCGGAGGAACAAAGGATGTAAGATACTTCATATCCGGTGAATATATGCATCAAAAAGGAGTGATTAAAGGATACCAGTATCACAGGGCTAGTCTGCGCTCTAACCTTGATATTAACGTGACCAAATTTCTTACTGTTGGTACCTCTTTATTTTTTGTAAATAATAATTATGATGGTGGGAGAGCGAATCTTCTATTCGCAACTGCCATGAGCCCCTACGGCCAGGAGTTCGATGCTAATGGCAATTATTCTATTTACCCAATGTATCCCGAGTTGCTTTACACAAATCCATTGTTGGGCCTCTACACCGACCAGGTAAACCGCAGCACCAATCTTAATGGGAACGGTTATGCAGAAGTGAATCTTGGCGGGCTTATAAAAGGCCTTAAATACCGCCTGAATGTTGGCTATACATACCTTCCAACCCGGACCGGCAGCTATACCGGAAGAGACGCAAATAATACAATCGGGAGTGCAAGCACACACAGTTCAGAAACAAATAGTTATACGATTGAAAACCTGTTAACCTACAATAGAGACTGGAATGAGCATCATATTGATTTCACCGGTTTGTACAGTGCAGAAGAAAGGAAATATGCTTCAATGGATGCCGGCGCTTCCGGATTTATAAATGACCTGCTCTCCTTTAATAATCTGGGAGCAGGCGCTACTCAAACTGCCGGTTCTTATGCAGACCAATACAGGCTGAATTCCCAAATGGGAAGGCTGAATTACTCTTATGCAAGCCGTTATTTGTTCACTTTTACTGTACGACGTGATGGGTCTTCTGTTTTTGGCGCCAATACTTCCAAATATGCAACTTTTCCTTCAGTGGCTCTTGGGTGGAACCTGAGCAATGAAGCATTTATGTCAAAAGTTAAGTTTATTGATAATCTTAAAATCAGGGGATCTTATGGGAAGTCAGGAAATGAAGGTATCGGTGTTTACAGAACGATAACAACGGATAATGTCGTTTTGTACCCTTTTGAGGGATTGAGCACGATCGGAGTATTGGCAGGCAATCTTGGAAATGCTGACTTGCATTGGGAGACTACAAAAGGCTCTAACATTGGTCTCGATTTTGCAATTTTAAACAGAAGGATCAGTGGAACGATAGATGCTTATAAGACTACAACCAGTGGTTTACTATTGCAACGGAATCTGCCTATTATCACCGGGTATTCTTCCATCCTCGATAACCTGGGAGAAACTTCTAACAAGGGCATTGAAATAACTGTAGATACCAGGAATATAGTCACAAAGAACTTCAGCTGGGAATCTACAATTAATTATTCGGCAAATAAGAATAAGATACTGGATATCTATGGTGATAAGAAAAGCGATCTGGGCAACCGCTGGTTTATCGGGCAACCCATCGGCGTAATTTATGATTATAAGCTGCAAGGCATTTGGCAAACAGGTGAGGATGCATCAAAACAAGATCCAACCGCCAAACCGGGCGATTTAAAATTTGCAGATATTAATGGTGATGGCAAAATAAGCGCGGATAGCGACAAGGTTATCCTGGGCCAGACTACCCCAAAATGGATTGGTGGATTTACAAATACCTTTGCCTATAAGAACTGGCGCCTGAACATTTTTATACAAACAGTTCAGGGAGTCATGAAAAATGATCCAGACCTTAACTATGTGGATGAAACCGGACGACGTAATACGCCTGTTGATGTTGGGTATTGGACTGCTGAAAATAAAAGCAATACGAGACCTGCATTATCTTACTTTAATACCCGTGGTTATAACTATCCGTCTGATGCAAGCTACACACGTTTAAAAGATGTTACCTTAAGTTATACAATGAGCCATAAATTGGCTGACGCGTTAAAACTCGGAAGCCTGACTGTTTATGCCAGCGGTCGCAATTTGTACACCTGGACCAAATGGATAGGATGGGATCCTGAAAATAATTATTCCGGAAGAGGTTCTGGAGACTGGACAAACAACTATCCTGAAACCCGCTCTTTCATCTTTGGTATTAATGTTTCACTTCGTTAAACAGCTATAAAAAATTATTATGAAAAAGTTTATCAACATATTTATTCCCGCAATTGTATCAACAATTCTTCTGATTTCGTGCAGTAAGCATTATCTTGATGAAAAGCCGTATTCATCCTACAGCCCTTCTACCCTGAATGATTCTTTAGGGTTTGAAGCACAGGTTTACGGACTTTATAATCAGCTAAGCCACTATTTTACTTATTCGGGGGCCCAGGGATGGCCTAGTGTTTGGCAGGTAGGCACTGATATTGCCTTTGCAACACAGCCCCAGGGAATTGAAGTTCCATACTACAATTATAATACTTTGAATTCTACTGACGGTGCCGCTTCCCGTACGTGGGCGTTAAACTACCAGATGATCAATAATTGCAACATCATTATCAAAGGAATCGAAGATCCTTCATTGACAGGAATGAGCCAGGGAAATAAAAACAGTATTGATGCCGAAGCAAAATTTTTCAGGGCATATGCGTATAATATGCTCGCTACCTGTTTTGGAGGCGTTCCAATTATCACTTCACCACTAACCGCTCCCAAGACAGATTTTACCAGGTCAACACTTGATAGTGTGAATAATTTGATCGTAAGTGATCTCACTTTCGCCTCCGCCAATCTTCCGGATATTGATGATGTAAAAAAGAATTCAAAGGGAAAAATGTATGAGCGGGCAAACAAATACCAGGCAATGCAATTATTGGCGGAAACTTATCTAAGGATGAATAAAAATGATCTTGCCGAACAGCAGGCCGAAGCCATCATCAACAGCGGTAAATTCAGTTTAATTCATGCACGATATGGTGTAAAAGCCGGTCAGCCGGGAGATTATTACTCGGACATGTTCTGGTATGGAAATGAAAGAAGAAGCCAGGGAAATACAGAAGCAATCTGGGTATTGGAACAAGAGAATCCAAGTTCTGTCGTTGGTGGTAACAGTGATGCAGCTCAGCAACGGCGGGTTTGGGGTGCTGCTTATTACCAGATCGCCGGCATGACCATTTGCGACTCTCTGGGAGGAAGGGGAATAGCGCGATTGAGGCTTGACAATTGGGTGCTATACAATTTGTATGATACCGGTGATATCCGCAATTCTCAATGGAATATACGCAGGCGTTATTATTACAATACCCCTGGCAATGCAAAGTTTGGGCAGCAGGTTCCGTATGTCGGTTCAGATACCATTTATAAAATTTGTCCGAATGTAACCAAGTGGTACCAGTTCGATCCGAATGATGTATTTGGCTATGCGATGATTAAAGATTACATATTGATGCGTCTTGGAGAAACTTACCTTTTACTGGCAGAAGCAGATGTAAAACAAAATAAACTAGACGACGCTGCGGCAGCAATCAATGTTTTGCGTGAGAGGGCACATGCACCGATGGTTACTGCTGCACAGATGGACATGAATTTTATTCTTGACGAACGTGCAAGAGAATTGTTGGGTGAAGAAAACCGCCGGATGACTTTGATGCGCACGAAAACATTGGTAGAACGCGCAACAAGATTAAATTCAAACTCTGTGCTGAATCCAATAGTTGGGTTAAAAGAAACTAATGAATTGATGCCAATTCCACAATCTGAAATAGATTTAAACAAAGACGCAGTGCTGACACAGAATCCCGGATACTAAATATTTTTTCTCATAATTAGGCAGTAACCTTGGCCGGGAAGTTCTCTTTCCGGCTTTTATTACAAACATTTTATTATGCAAAAAACTAAGCCGGGAAGATAATGCGTTACTTCCTTATTTTTCTAATCGCTTTCATGGGTTCCTCTGTAATTGCGCAAGGGACTGTCAAGGTAACGAATGTAGGAAAAGGATGGGCAGATAATTCTGTTAATGTAACCATCTTTCGAAAAAATTCTTTGGTGACATTCAGGAATACCCAGTACATCGCTTTTTACGATGATAGTGCCAATGTGATCATTGGGAAAAGAGAACTGAACGAGGGCAAATGGCAGCTGCATCGAACCGGATTTAAAGGTAAGGTCAGTGATGCGCATAACGTTATTTGCATTATGGCTGACGGTGACGGTTACCTGCACATGGCCTGGAATCAACACAACAATAATTTGCATTATTGCCGCAGTGTTTCTCCGGGTTCACTCACATTTACCCAACAGATGCCCATGACCGGTATTCATGAAGACAAAATAAGTTATCCCGAGTTTTATAATTTATAAAACGGCAATCTTTTTATTTTATATATTGATTGAGGATCTTGAAACGTCTACCTGTTGATAAACAGTTATTATATCAAAAGTATAAAATGGAGCCAGGTATATGGAA
>JBQCFI010000326.1:0-7928 GCA_051959325.1 Ginsengibacter sp.
ATTGATTTGTACCGAAGATTATTTCGTCCTTCAAAGCACCTGGAAAAACCGTACGTGATGGGTTGCGTCAATGTGATTGCAGCGGACACAGATGCGGAGGCAAACCTGTTGGCTACTTCTTTATACCAAATGTTTCTGGGACTTGTCACCGGCATCCGAAAACCGCTGCAACCACCGGTTGAGAACATGGAAGAAATCTGGACAGCAGAGCAAAAGGCAGCTTTGAACCAGATGTTGGCGCTGTCGTTTATTGGAAGTGCAAAGACGATAAAAAAAGAATTGGCGGAATTTATCGACAAGACAAAGCTTGATGAGATCATGATCATTTCCAATATTTATGATCAGGCAGCGAAAATTCATTCTTATGATTTATTTGGTAAGATAATGAAAAACACTTTGTAAAGATTCCGAAGCTTGACAATCTGTGATTTTATCATGTTCCTGTTTCCCCCGGTTGGCATAAGGTAACATCTAAAGCTTTATTCGCAATGCCACATTAATAACCCTTCCATCCAATGGCGCATATATTTGGCGGAATGTTGGATCACTGATTGGAGGAATCACAATGTTTTCAAATCGCGTTTGCCTTACATCAAATAGATTTTCACAATTGGCAATTAGATCAAAATGAGAAAAATGTTTTTGCACAATTAAGCCACTGGTGAAATAACTCTTTGTCTTCGTATCAAAATCACGATACATCGAGGAAACATAATATCCTTCGCAGGCAACAGAAAAGTTATCCTCCTTTTCATAAATAACATCCATATTTATTTTGTTTTGTGGTGTTAATGGAACAAAGGATTGAATTAAATTGAATTTTCTTCGTGCATCCACATAACTGTAAGCGACATAAAATTGTAAGTCATCCGTGGTAAAAGTAAGGTCACTTTCAAAACCCTTTGTCAGTATAGGTAAGATCTTATTTACAAAAGAAAATGTGTCTAAAACCAAAGGATTGTTTATCCGGGTTATAAAAAATGATTGATTAAAAGTTAAAGAACTTTCATCGCCCAATCTTTTCCTGTAATTAAAATCCAGGTTCCCACCCGTTGATTGTTCAGCTTTAATATTTTTCGATAATCGTTCTATATTATTGATGCCAGCTTCTTCTGTTTCTGTTGAAAAAATAGTAGGAAGCTTATATCCCAAGCCACTACCGATTCTCACATAAAATTCGTTGCTGAACTTGTACATTAGTGCTAACCGCGGCAACACAAAAAAACCAAATTGGTTTTGATAGTCAGTTCTTAATCCTGCTTCTAAAGAAAATTTTTCTGTTGGCTTCCAATCGTCCTGTAAAAAAAAGCCCGTTGTTACATAATTATAATTTCTCTGCAAATGGCTTTTGATGCTGTCTTCCTTAAATTTTTCACTCGTTACATTTATTCCTGCCACAAGCTTTTGTTGTCCGAATTTAAAATTCATTGCCGCTTCCGAATAGCTGCTCTTTTGTGTGCCTTCAAATGTGTACCTGGTTTCATCAATACTGCGGTTAAAGTAGGATACGCTGTTTTTAATAGTCAGCGATTTGTTTTCACCAAATTGTTTATCAAATTGCAACTGAGATGAAAAACGACTTGAATTATCTTCTTCAAAGTATTGATGTAAACTGTCTGCCTTTTTATTTAAAACAATCATATCTCCGCCTTCGCGGTTATCATAAGTTCCGTTAACTCCGAAACGTAAAGTAGTTGAAGGATTGATGTAATAATAAAACGTAGGAGCGATATGGAACGTTTTTGTTTTTGGTACATCTGAAAAGCCATCTTTGTTCACATCCTTTGCTTGCTGAAAATTGTTGGCACTCAGAAAAGTGAAACCAAACTTTTTCCATCGCTTTGAAAAGTAAACGTCTCCATCTGTGCCTCCCAGTGAGGTCTGGTTAATAAGAAAATTTAGTTCCCGTTTTTCCCGGGGCTGTTTAGAAATCAAGTTGATAATTCCTGCAATAGCATCACTGCCATAAAGTGAGGAAGAAGAGCCTTTGATTATTTCTACCTGCTTTAAATCAAGCGGAGGGATTTGTAGAATGCTCAAACCTTGTGCGAAACCGCCATATAAGGGAAATCCATCTTTGAGCAGCTGAGTATATTTCCCGTCGAGACCGAGCAAACGAATACTAACATTTCCATTTACTGCCGACGTTTGTTGTGCCTGTATGCTCGAGGATTCTAATAAAAGCTTAGAAATGTTTGTGGGCTTGATATTCGTTTCCTCGTTTACTTCATCCTTCGCAATTACTTCCACGCGAATCGGAATATCTTCAATCCGTGAATTGGTTCGGGTAGTGGTTACAATAATATTGGATAATTCGCCACTTTCTTTTTCAAGAAGAACTTCAACAGGTTGTTGAGCCATAGGAAATGTAAATTCCATTTCTTTTTTTTGATAACCAATGGATGAAAAAACTATTTCGTATGTGCCATTTGCAATGTTGCGGATGTTCAATATTCCGTTTGCATCTGCGGCTGCGCCGAGGTTTAGCATTTTAATATAAGCAGTTGCCGAAGCAAGATTTTCTTTAGTGTCTTTGTCTTTAATAACAGCCTTGAAAATATTTTGGGCATTCGCAAAAAGAGGAAGTAAAAATATTATTGAGATTAACTTTTTCATTGAAATAAAATTTGATTTGCATTAAAATAAAGTCCATTATCCCTCGAATCGAGAGATAGTAAATAGAATTTAAAATGCTATCAAATACGGATATTACGAATAAGAAGAAATCTCTTTAAAGAAGAATTTGCCGTGGAATTTGTATAAAAAATCCTATCAGAAGAGATATAGGTTTTAGCAACAAAAGGAGTATTTGAATAACGGATTTTTTGGTGGCGGTTACAATTTATTGTTTCCTTTACACCTGCCTGGCATAGCTGGACGCTATAATCGGAAGAATTATTATAAATGTTTTTTTCGCCTGTCCATTCGAAAGAAGATAATAAAAATAAAAGCGTGGCAATGATCAAGAGGCTTTGTTTAATATACTTCTGCTTTAATAAATTAGCCATGCGGAAAACTCCATATTCAAAGCCGTCAAGCCTTTCTATTATCCCTGTAAAAAAAATAAATATAGTTGACAAAACGTTTCCTTTTTTGCCTTTTCGGGGTAAAATGAGTTGTCCGCCAGTATCAAATGCAAAAAGTAAAATATCAATTATAAGGAGGAAAATTTTACTTATTATCTTTTTTATTTCATTCATACCGTTTCTGAGGAGTGCGAAGTTAAGAGTATAAACGATATTAGTTGCTTTTATTCAATTTACCACCAGCCGGTAAAGTACGGTTCAGGCACCTAGCGCGGCCGAAAACGCTTTTCCTAAAGATTAGACGCCTTCTTCTCCAGCAAAGCAATGAATACGCATGATTCGTATTTTATTAAGCAGGCAGTTATTTTAGTTGTGCACAACAGTTTTTTGAACATGCAGATCTTTTCAATAAAATTTTTTATTGTCACTTCTTTGTAAAATGAAGATAAACTTTCGAAAAGCATTTTTGTGAATTAAATTTGTAGCGCAAAAAACCCTTTTGAAAATAATAGCCATTTTTCTCCGATCATCTTTGCTCATTTTTTTTCTGTCAACCTGCTGTAGCAATATTTTTGCCCAGGAAAGAGTGGTTACAGGAAAAATAATAGACTCCACGACCAGGGCGCCTTTGGTTTCGTGCAGCGTTTATTCGCTCACGTCGGGAGCCGGTGTGATCACCGATGAAAACGGAAAATATACTTTTATAATCGATGACAAAACAGATTCTATTGCTTTGTCGATGATCGGATATAAAACGATGATAAAGCCGGTAACAAAAGCAAAGGAGCAGGAAATTGATTTTTTGGCTCAGCCGATTTCAACCACGATGCAGGCTGTAGTCATTTCGGTGAGAGCGAAATATACCAGGGCGCAAAAACTGGTCAGGAATGTGATCAAAAATAAAGTGCATAATAATGTATTTGAGAACAAAAGTTATGAATGTGAGGTTTATGATAAAATAGAAGTTGACCTGAAGAACATTCCGGAAAAACTGCAGAACAGCCGCTTGTTAAAGCCCCTGAATTTCGCATTTAAAAACACAGACACCACAGCCGACAATCAAAAATTATTGCCGGTCTACCTGTCAGAAAGCAATGCGAATTATTATTTCAAAAAAAATCCGCGTAAAGAAAGATATGATTATACGGCCATTAAAAGTTCAGGAATAGACAATAAATCGATCCTTACTTATGTGGACGGGCTTTATAAGAATATCAATGTTTATGACAACAATATTAAACTTGCGGATGTAAATTTTATCAGCCCTATTTCTGATAATGCTTTGATTTTTTACGAGTATCACATCCTGGATACTGTTGTCTTTGACCATCACCGGTGCATCCAGGTTCAGTTTGCACCGAAATCCTTTGGCAGCAATACTTTCAATGGTTATATGTGGATCACTGATACTTCTTTTGCGATCAAATCCCTGGCGATGCATATTGATAAAAACGCCAACATTAATTTTGTAGATAAGTTTGAAATATCTCAAAACTTTGAAGCGGCAGATCATCATTTTTTTCCTGAAAAAACTGTTCTGTACCTGGATCTCGGCATCCGTCAATTGAAAAAAACCGGCGCGGTTGTAAAGAAAACGACTTTATACCGGGACCCGATTTTGGATAACAATTCAATTGATACTGCTTTTGAGAAAAAAGAAACGGTAAGCGTACCGGTTTCAACGGATTCCTCAACATGGACGGGCAGCAGGTTTGAGCCATTAACCAGGTCAGAAAATTCAGTTTACCAGCTGATGGATACGCTTACAAAAATTCCTGCAGTAGTTACTTATGGCAAAATTATCTCAGCGTTAAGTACCGGTTATTATACGACCGGAACCGTTGACCTTGGAAATATTTATTCGGTTTATACCAATAACAAAGTAGAAGGAAATCGCTACACTTTTGGACTTGAAACCAATCACCTCTTTAATCAAAATGTTCAATTGAGGGGGTACGCGGGCTTGTCAACAAGAGATAAACAATTCCGTTACCTTGCCGGTTCCTTATTTGTATTAACCCGCAAACAATGGAGCACACTGAATCTTACTTATACCAGCGACATTTCTGCAGGCTATGAACACCAGGACGAACTGGATCAAAACTCAGTATTTGCTTCATTTTTAAGAAGGGTTAGTTATTCTGAGATCAGGCTATTGAACAGAAGAGACGCAGATATAAAATACAAAAAATACTTTGACAATGGCATTGGTATCGGTGCTGAATTAAAGAACAGCGCTATCACACCGTTTTTCAACGTATATTATACCTATGGCGATTTCGCTCCGTTTATTGTTACCAAACCCGGTGTGAACGATAATTACACGGTAAATGAGGCAACGGTTTCTTTGCGATTTTCCCATAAAGAAAAATACGTAACGCAATATTACACAAGGAGCAGCCTCGGAAGCAATTACCCGATCGTAACGCTCAGTTATACTAAAGGCATTAAAGTCAATACCGGTTTTTTAAAAAGTGATTTTGATTACAGCAAATGGAATCTGAATATTCAACATGATTTTACCGACGGCAGAATCGGGCAGTTGTCTTATACCATCAATGCAGGTTTTACCAACGGCATTCTTCCCGTTATTTTGCTTGACGTGCAGAAAGGCAACGACACTTATTATTACAACAAGTATGCCTTCAACAACATGAACCGTTATGAATTTGCAACGGACAAATATGCAAGTCTTTCTTTGGAGCAAAATTTTGGAAGCTTTCCCTTCAAATATGTTCCTTTATTAAAAAAACTGAAATGGAGGTCGCTTGTTACATTCAAAGGCGTGATGGGAACCATGTCCGAAGCAAATAAAATTGCAAACGGATATTATGATACCAGTATCAATTACCATTTCACCATTCCTGATAAAACCCCTTACATGGAAACAGGCCTTGGCATTGACAACATTTTTCATTTGATAAGAATAGACGCAGTCTGGCGGTTAAATTATTTGAATAACGCGGGTATTTGCAGGTTTGGACTAAAAGGAAGTTTGGAGTTGAAGTTTTAAGAAACGCCGGGGACGCTTTCTCCGCCGCCCGCAGGTTGATAAAAAAGATCCGGACAAAAACAGGATATTTATCCGTTTGCTGAATGTCCGGATTTAAGATATTAGAAATTCAAACTGACCATTCTTTGTAACATTTTCATAAATAAATATTTCTTCTTTCCATTAGCATTTTTTGTCGTAATCAACCTTTACAAAAGCCGCATTTGCACCCTAAAGAAGAAAAAGCTCCCTATTATTTTTGTACAAAATTATTTATAAAGGATGCGCTGAGATGTGATGTGCTGCTCTTTAGAAATGACTTAAAATTAATAAATCAAAATTAATCATCAAAAGCAATTATGACTGAAAATCGTCCCAAAAAAAACAAAACCAACAAAATCATTTATTGGATTTCAACCGGTCTGATCTCTTTGTTCGAAATTTCGGGAGCGTTTTTTATCAATAGCGCGGCTGCTATTGAAGGCACCCGTCATTTAGGATTGCCTGAATGGTTCAGATGGGAAGTCAGTATCGGGCACTTGATTGGAGGCATTCTGCTCATCATTCCTATCAACAAGCGCATCAAAGAATGGGTATATGTGGCGTTTGGCATTGATTTTATTTCTGCATTTATTGCCTATCTGTCAGTAGACGGATGGGTAGCAAATACGTTTTCCCCGCTGATCACGCTTTTCCTTCTTGTGGTTTCTTATATTTATTATTATCGCGCCATTCGTTGATGTGAAGGTTGATTTGGAAATCCGCGTACGGTAAGTCAGAACTTAAGAAATGTTTTAAAAATCATTCTCCACTTTTTAAAAATAAAACACATGGAATCACAAAACACAAATAAAAGCAACCCTGAAAGAATCGCTCCTTTTCTTTGGTTTGCACACAATGCTGAGGAGGCGATGAATTTTTATATCAGTTGTTTTAGAAATTCTCAAATAACATCTAAAAGCTATTATAATGAAGAAGCGGCAAAGGTATCCGGGCAGCCGAAAGATTCATTGATGGCTGCATCATTCACTTTGAATGAGCAGGAATTTATGGTGCTGAATGGCGGGCCTGTTTTCGAACTTAACCCGTCAATATCTTTATTTGTAAACTGCGAAACCGAACAGCAAACGGATGAATTGTGGAATAAGCTTTCTGATGGAGGAAGGGTTCTGATGCAATACGAAACTTATCCTTTCAGTAAAAAATACGGTTGGATCCAGGATAGATTTGGCCTTTCGTGGCAATTGAATTTTACTGAAACTCCTCAAAAAATTGCGCCTTGCCTGATGTTTACCGGTAAACAGGCAGGTCGTGCAGAACAGGCAATGAACTTTTATATGTCTCTTTTTAAAAATTCCGGCGTTCAAATATTAGCGCGCTATGAACATGGAGAAGGAGATGTGGAAGGAAATATCAAACATGCCAGGTTTACGCTCAATAACGAAGATTTTATTGCCATGGACAGTCATATTCAGAACGATTTTTCGTTCACACCGGCAGTTTCTTTTATGGTTTTTTGTAAAACGCAGGAAGAAATTGACTATTTCTGGAATAATCTTACCAATGGTGGCAAGGAAATAGAATGTGGCTGGCTGGAAGATAAATTTGGCATTTCATGGCAAATTGTTCCTGAAAAGTTAAACCAATTATTATCTGACCCTGATCCTGTAAAAGCAAAAAAAGCCATGCATGCGATGTTACAAATGAAAAAACTGGTGATAGCCGACTTGGAAGCGTGAAGAAAAGTTGAAGCGTTCAAAAGTTAAGGTTCAAAGTTGAAGGTTGGGGATTGAAAACAGGAATTATGCGCCAGAAGTCCACAACAGAAGTTCTCCCCCATTTGCGGAAATAGAATACAGGTTGACAAACACAATCATTTTGCCATCAGGCGACCAGGATGGAGATTGATC
>JBQCFI010000327.1:0-5123 GCA_051959325.1 Ginsengibacter sp.
ATTGATCGTGCCATGAATGCCGGCGATGGTTATCACTTTATCACCCTTTTGCAATCCTGACATAAATGTTTTTTGTTGTTTTGCTTTTTTTGCCTGCGGGCGAATCATAAAAAAATAAAACACGAGCACCATCAATCCTAAAAATACAAATTGAAATCCACCGCCTCCACCTTGACCTTGCCCTAACATTAAAAATACTGTTGCTAAGTTCATACTGTTTGTTTTGTTGTTTTGTTTGCTGTTTTTACAGCGGTTAAAAAAATCTATTATAAGAAACTACTTTTTGGAAACCACTTCCCCTGTCAATAATAAAACCGGAAATGCCGGGTAAGCATTGGAAATTACGGTAATGGTTTTATGAGTCGGTCCTACCCTTCCTTCGCTGTTAAAAACCACCTTTAAAAATCCGGTTTCTCCAGGTTTTACAGGCTCTTCGGGCTTTTCAGGGACGGTACACCCACAACTGGCGCTTGCCGAGGAAATGATCAAAGGTTTGCTGCCGGTATTTTTAAAACGATAATTATAAATTACTTTTTCACCATCAGTTACTTTTCCAAAATCATAAACGGAATCAATCATTTGTACAGTCGTAGTGTCATTGAAACGAGGCTTTACTTGTGCCTGCATATCATGCCTGTATTTTTCGTTTCTGATATTGCACGAAACAAAAATTCCTGCCAGGCAAATGAAGGCAAATATTTTATTTATATGATTTTTTTTCATCGCGCGAAGGTATTATAAAGTACTGTTTTTATAATTGGTCTTGTGGATTTTATTTTGCGAAAGCAATTCTTTGTGAAGATTATCGAGAATTCCATTTACAAAATGGCCGCTTTGTTCGGTGCTGTATTCTTTTGCCAAATCGATATATTCATTGATCGTTACTTTAGTCGGAATTGTTTCAAAATACAATAATTCACAAATGCCCATTTTGATTAAGATCATATCAAGCAAGGCAATTCTTTCTGAATCCCAGTTTTTTAATTTGGGCTTTATCAATTCCAGGCAATATTCATCTTTTTCAATTGCTGCATTCAAAAGATCAACCGCAAATTTCATTTTCTCGTCGCCTACCATTTCTTCAAAATTAAAAGCAGCAGGTTTCTGCAAAAATTTAGCCATCAAAAGAATCATCATTTCAGCATCATCATCCCAGTGAATAAATTTCTCTTCTACGTCACTTAGAAAATATTCATCAGGAATCATCAGGTCAGAAAAAATAAATTCTAAAATATTTTTTTCTGACTTTTTATCGCGTGATTGTGCAGCAATGTATTCTTTATATTCAGGAGATTTGATTAAATTAAAATAACTTTTTCTGATCAATTCGTCATTGACCAGGTATTTGATTTTAAACTTTTCTGTGGATTTTTGAAAAGATCTATTTTCATCAATTTCCCATACCAATTGATTTCCGGAAATCTTCGTATTTACTTTTAGATCGCTTTCAGTGGGCAAATATTTTTGTGATTTTTGTAACGCATCCTTTTCCGCATATCGAGCTACTTCGAGGATATAATAGACGAGGAAAGTAAATAATTGCTGCGTATTTTCCAGCTTTTTTCGCAGGATTTGCAGCGGTTCACCCGGGCGTGTTTCTTTATTCATTGATTCAATACTGTAAAGCGTTTGCATCACTTTTACCCGGATATTTCTTCTGCTTAACATGTCTTAAGAACTTGCTTTTTTGGGCTGCGAAGATAAATGAAAATGCGTTAGGAAAGTCGCTCTTCGGTTGAAAGGAAAAGCCAGTATCCGACTAAATTAAGAAAAACGAAAATTGCTGATATTTCTCGTTTTATTGATGAATTTTCTTATAAAAAAATTTTCAATATTTTACTGTTTGCCTTCCTGATTTTCTCATCCATGACTCCTTTGAAAAGATCACCTTTTTTTTCTAAACGTTCCAAAATCGTATGAATATCAAATTTCTTGAAATCAAGTTCTTCATTTATTTCTTTCCATTCCAAAGGTGCAGAAACCGTCGGAGTTGCGGCCGGTCTCACGCTATATGCGGCGGCAACGGTATCTGCCTCATCGTTTTGATTGGGATCAATGTACAACTTATCGCCCCGGTTTGAAACCGTTATTTCTGTTGTAGTAATTTCAGGAACGATCAGATTTATTTCTTTACAAATTTCTTCTGCAATCTTTCTTGCTTGCGGAAAAGTAAATTTTTCGCAAGGAATAAAAAGATGCATTCCGGTTTTGCCTGAGGTTTTGGGAAACACTTTTAATTTCAATCTGTCAAAAATTTCTTTTGCAGCCAACGAAGTTTTAATCACTTTTTTAAAATCATCAATGCTTGGATCCAAATCAATAATGATAAAATCAGGTTCCAAATAATTTTCAATTGTGGATGTCCATGGATTTACATCAATGCACCCAAGATTGATCATGTAAAGTAAAGTCGGTTCATCATTACAAACGAGATAATCAATCGTGCCTCTTTTTCCTTTTTTCGGATGTTTTCTTTTCACAGTAAAGGTTTCAGCCCACGACGGTTGATTGCCTTCCATGTCTTTGATATAAAATCCGGGAACCGTTGCTTTAATATTTTTAATATGCAAAGATTCCGGACGGTCTTTTACATAAGGCAATATGTAACCGGACACGCGGTGATAATATTCGATAAGATCAGCCTTCGTAGTTCCTTTCCAAAGTTCTTTTTCAACATTGGTAAGCATTACTTTTTTGCCGTCGAGCATGACGGAATCTTCGCTGCTTATTTTTTCATTTTTTATTAATTTCCAGTTGCTTTCTTCTGTTGGTTTTATTTCTTCAGTGGATGAATTGTTGTCTTTTTGCTGGTCGTCGCTTTCATTTTCCACTTCATTGAGCGGAACCGGTTTTTCCTCAACCACCTGTTGCGGTTTTTTATCTTCCCTGAAACCAAGGAATATAGCCGGCTTGCGGATTTTGCCGGAACTGGTATAAGTAGCAAATTTTATATTTGCTACCAATTCCGGTTTTACAAAATGAACTTTTCGATCTGTATCGACTTCATTTGAAAACGGACTTTTTTTGATTTCAATCGGCGCTAGTTTTTCCATGATATGCTCTTTTTCTTTCCCTTTATAACCGCCGCCCGCATGTCCCTGGTAAAATAATTTTCCATCTTCGTAATATCCAAAAAGCAGCGAAGCAAACGGAGCGGCGCTGTCCGATTCTGTCCAGCCGCCAATTACAAATTCCTGTCTTTTTTCAGTGGGAATTTTCAGCCAATCTTTACCGCGACTTCCAGGTTCATACTTGCTGTTTTTTCTTTTAGCCACGATGCCTTCCATCTCTTGTTTTTTCATCAATTCAAACAGCTGAATTCCCTGATCAAAATCATCGCTGTATTTTATTATCTCGTTAAAATTGACTACACCGGAAAGAATTTTTTTTCGTTCCGTTAATGGAAGTTGCATTAAATTATATCCTTTATACCAAAGAATATCGAACGTGTAAAACACCAAAGGACTCTTTCTATTATTCTTTTGCAAAGCATCAAAATCCGGCTTACCTTCTTCATTTAGAGCCACCAGTTCGCCATCAAGAATCACATCGGAATCAAGCGCTGATAATGCCTTGGCAACCCGAGCATATCTTTCTGTATAATCCAGACCGCTTCTCGAACTCAATACCACTTTTCCTTTTTGCACATACGCGATAATGCGAAATCCGTCTAATTTTACTTCATATAGGAAGTCCGGATCATCAAAAGGCTCTTTTATCAAAGTGCACAACATTGGTTTTATTTCCGATAAAAATTTTGATTTCTTTCCTTTTTTTATCAATGAATCAAGTTCATTTTCATCGGCACTTTCATTTTCAGCAACGGCAGTTTCATTCGTGCTTTCCACTTTTTTTGCACGATTGCTTTGCCATTCTTTTTGGGGATTTGCTTTTACCTGCTCCAGTGTTTTATTTGATAAAACTGATTTGTCTTTTTTGGTAATATCTTCTGTGGTAGCGTACTTATCTTTTTTCTTAATTAACAGCCACGCGTTATCTCCACGCTCTTTTGTTTTTATTAATGAAAATGCACCTTTCAATTTATGCCCGTGTAAAACAAATGAAATGCTTCCCTGGTACAAATGATGTAACAAGGATTTTTCATCCTCCTTTTTTGTTTTCTTTTTTTCTTCAGGTTCATAAGTTCCTTCATCCCAAACGATGACCGTTCCCGCGCCATAACCTTCGGGTATGATGCCTTCAAAATTGCGATAATCCCACGGATGATCTTCCACCATCATCGCCAGCCTTTTATCTTCAGGATTCATGGAAGGGCCTTTTGGCACGGCCCAGCTTTTTAAAACACCTTCCATCTCCAATCTGAAATCATAATGCAAATGAGAAGCATGATGTTTCTGCACCACGAAGTGCAATTGGTTGCCCATAGGTTTACCACCTGTAGGCTCGGGCGTTTTATCAAACGATCTTTTTTGTTTGTATTTCGCTAAAGACATTATTCCATAACAATAAAAAGATATGCCAGTTTTGAAAGGCAGCGGAGGAAGAAATAAGAGCAATTCTTATTTTGAATATATCTTTCGAAATCACAGGTATGTGCACTTTACTTTATTTACACATACTCTTCCTGTTTTCAACCTAAAGTTTCGTTACAATTGCCAATGATTTTTTTACATGTTCATCCGGTGATATGTGATCGTTTTTTGATGAAAACACCGCCACAATTTTATCATTTTTATCAATAACAAAAGTAGTACGTGGAATAAAGCCGTGTGTAACTTGTGTGCCGGTTACATCTTTTACACCCGCTTGAGGAGGCGTTACCTCCAGGCCATAACTTGCGGCAATTTTACCTTCGGCATCCGAAGCGACGGGAAATTTTCCGGCGCAGTAATCGGGATTTGCTGAGAACGATTTCAATCGCTGAATATCATCTGCTGAAACACCGATAATGGTAGCTCCGGCAGCTGTAAACTGATCCTTCATTTGCGCAAAAGTATGAGCTTCCAAATCACAACCACCTGTGTATGCGGCAGGATAAAAATATAATACGACGGGCCCCTTGGCAAGCGCTTTTTTTAATGAAAATTCAAATTCATTGCCGGCGAGGCTGGCTTTGCTGGTGAACATTGGTGCTGTAGCACCTTTTGACAATACTTTCGATT
>JBQCFI010000328.1:0-2054 GCA_051959325.1 Ginsengibacter sp.
TTATTCAACGATCGAAAATTTAGAAGATACGAGAAATGTTGTAGCTGTTTTTGCTCATAATCCCGGAATTACCGAATTTGTAAATTCATTGGACTGTTCTCCTGTTTATAACATGCCCACCTGTGCTGTTTTTGCTTTGAAAATAAAAACAAACCATTGGAAGGATTTTCATGAAGCAGAAAAGCAATTTGTATTTTTTGATTATCCAAAAAACCAGGAATAATATTTATTTGAAAATAATAATCTTCGTTATTTCTTTGTTTGCTAAAGAATAAAAATATTATCCTCTTACATCCAACGCATCTCTTAAACCATTTCCAAGAAGATTGAATGCAAGCACCAAAATCATAATAGCGACGCCCGGAGCCAGCGCCAATGCAGGATTGTGGGTAATAATAAAATTATAATTCTCTTTAAGCATTAATCCCCAACTTGGTGTGGGCGGTTGAATGCCGACTCCGAGAAAGCTTAAACCTGCTTCAATAATAATGGCGCTTGCAAAGTTTGCCGCAGCAATTACGATTACCGGCCCAAGTACATTTGGCAGAATGTGACGAATGATAATGCGCATGTTTTTTAAACCCAACGCTCTCGCCGCCTGTATATATTCCATTTCGCGCAAAGCCAAAACCTGCCCGCGAACCACGCGTGCTACGCTCACCCACATCGTTAATCCGACCGCAATAAATATTTGCCAGAATCCCTTGCCAAGAGTAAGTGTGATTCCAAATACCAAAAGTAGCGTAGGCATACTCCAGATCACATTGATAAACCACATGATGACGTTATCGGTTTTTCCTCCATAATAACCGGCGGTTGCACCGAGAATAATTCCTATGGAAAGAGAAATGATCACAGTGATCAATCCTACTGCAAGGCTTACGCGTACACCGACCAATAAGCGGCTCAGAATATCACGTCCAAATGTATCTGTGCCCAACCAAAAAGTCTTTTTTTCAATATAGTTTTTTGGCGCTAAATCATTTTTTGCATAAACCTGTTTTTCTTGCATTCCTTCATCAATATATTTCTCAACAAAAACAGAATCTGCAGTTTCTTTGTAACTGTTTATCGGTACATACAAATATTTGTCTTCTGCGCCGAATAGCAAACGCTGAAAAAATCCGGTTTCAGGAATTTTTTTTTCTTTTTTTACACGAATAAATAATTGAGCGTAGCCTGGTTTACTAGCCATGATCTCCACTACCTGCCTGTCTGCATTTGGAGTCGAATCTTCTCCAAGGTAATAAGCAAAAATGCCAACCAGAACCGAGAGGCAAATAACGATCAAACCAACCATTGCGCCTTTGTTCTTTTTGAGTCTTCGCCACGCATTTTGAGAAAAAGAAAAGGATTGTTGCATTGAAATAAAAATAGAGAAGTTTGGCGAATGTAGGAATCGTTTAAGGATTTTTTATAAAAGAAGTTTGAATCGTGAATTAATGGGATACGACTTTCAATCCGATGAGTGAACAAATTAAGGTGCTAATGAAAAACAATCGCCAGAAATGTGCAGGTTCTTTAAAAACAAATATTCCCACAAGCACGGTTCCGACAGCGCCAATGCCTGTCCACACGGCATAAGCGGTTCCGATCGGCAATGTTTGTGTAGCCCGGTAAAGCAAATACATGCTGATGGAAAGGCAAACAAAAAATCCTGCAATCCAGCATGCCGCAGTTGTACCGGATGATTCTTTTGCTTTGCCGAGGCAAGTAGCAAAGCCGGTTTCAAAAAATCCTGCTAAAATTAATATGATCCAGTTCATGTTGATTCAAAGATTTTCGTCAAACAATTTCTATTGAAGAACGTAAATTGCTTTCTCATTCTTTGTAATAAATTTTCCGACAGGTTCTGTAAAATTTGCTAATCCATATTCATTCAACACCTGCTTTACCTCATCAGCAGAAGCAGGGTTTACTGCAATCAATAATCCACCGTTTGTTTGCGGATCAGGCAGAATAGAAAATGCCTCCATTACATTTACTCCTTTTTCAAAATTAATTTTTTTGCTGTAGCTGTTCCAGTTTCTATAAGTTGCGTCCGGCACAATTCT
>JBQCFI010000329.1:0-2182 GCA_051959325.1 Ginsengibacter sp.
TTTTCATTTTATTTAAAATATTAAATCAATTATTTTTTATTAAAACCGGTCTTCCTTTTTTTAAAACATATTTCAACCAGCTATAACCTAAAATCCCTGAAACAACCGATGCAAGCAGAATAGAAATTTTTGATTCTGTGATCAACATCTCATCTGAATATGCAAGCAGCGTGATAAAAATGGACATGGTAAAACCAATGCCTGCAAGGAAACCGATACCTAAAACATGCTTCCATTTTAAACCTGAGGGTAATGCACAAATGCCAATGGAAACTGCAACAAAACTGAATAAGAAAACGCCCAAAGGTTTGCCAATAATCAATCCTGCAAAAATTCCAATACTTCCTGGTTCTGCTAAACCTGTATCCCAGCCTTTTCCAAAAACCATTGCTGTATTTGCCAGCGCGAAAAGCGGAAGAATGATCAGGGATACCGGCTTATGAAGCCAATCCTGTAATCTATACGAAAGAGATGTTTTTTCTCCTTTGCCAAAAGGAATCGCAAAGGCTAATAGAATTCCGGCAAGAGTGGAATGAACGCCGGAATGCAGCATGAAATACCACATCACGATTCCGCCCGTTATATAAAGAATCAGAAGGTTTATTTTGAATTTATTCAATAACAGTAAAGCAATAAATATTGCCAAAACAACCAATAAATTGATAAGCGATATCGAGGTTGTATAGAAAATTGCTATTACCAGGATTGCGCCCAAATCATCTATGACAGCAATGGCGGTGAGCAAAATCTTTAAAGAAGCCGGTACGCGGTTACCCAAAAGAGAAAGAACACCGATGGCAAATGCAATGTCAGTAGCCATCGGAATTCCTGCTCCCGATTGGGTAGGAGTTCCATAATTAAAAAAGGCAAAAATTGCGGCGGGAATGATCATTCCACCGAGGGCCGCAAATATAGGCAGCATCGCGTTTTTTGCGTTGGAAAGTTCGCCTACAAAAATTTCTCTTTTTAATTCAAGTCCTATTAAAAAAAAGAAGATGGCCATTAGGCCCTCATTGGTCCAATTCTCAATAGATAAGCCGGCAAATTGATAATGCCAGAAATTTAGATACGATTCACCGATGGATGAATTTGCAAGTAAAAGAGAAATGACGGTGCATACGATCAGCAGCACGCCTCCCTTTTCACTTTCAAAAAAATCATTGAACAACTTGGTTAACCTCATTTGACTCCGCTTATTATTGAAAAATTCTTTTCAGAAAAACAATCCAAAAGCTGAATCTTCCAATAAATAATTAAACGAAATTTTAAAATCCTGTAGAAAAATGCAGAATGTTTTCGTTTATTAGTTCGATTAAAGTTGACACAACTTTTGATAAAAATCTCGGGCTGAACAATAAACAAATCCGCCCCGAAAGCGTGTAAAATTAGGATAAAGTGACCAAATAGCAAATTGTAATTTTTGGACAAACAGCAAGGCAACAAATAGGGCTGATTTTTGTTTTTGATTTTCGCAAAAGGTAAAATTTAAAACCTCTTCTTTTTTAAAGCGCTAATTTTGTTAATCTTTTTTTTTTTGACAGCCACCCGAAAAGGTTTTACCGATGCTTACACAAAATTCTCAATCTGAAAAGGAAAAACAATTACACGAACTTCATCACAATACTGAACTTTTGGTTCTTCCAAACATTTGGAATCCTCTATCAGCAAAGCTTTTGGAAGAAATCGGTTATAAAGTTGTGGCAACTGCAAGCGCTTCTATCGCTTTTGCAAATGGCTACCAGGATGGCGAAAAAATTCCTTTTGATGACCTCATCTTTATTTTAAAAAGAATTGTCAAAAGTGTAAATATTCCGGTTACTGCTGATATAGAAAGTGCTTATGCATCAACCAATGCTGTTTTAAAAGAAAATATAAAAAGGCTGATCGATACGGGAATTGCCGGAATTAATTTTGAAGACAGCCGTCATGATGAGCAAAAATTATTTTCAAAAGAAGAACAGTCAGAAAAAATTAGTCTCATTAAAAACACTGCGGCGGGTAACGGAAGCAATCTTTTTATCAATGCAAGAACTGATGTTTTTATCAAACAAAATCATTTATCAAAAGAAGAAAAATTAGCCGAAGCGATTGAAAGAGGAAAAGCCTATAAAGCTGCCGGCGCTGATGCTTTTTATCCGATTTTTTTGAAAGAAAAATTAAGC
The DNA here is from genome assembly GCA_051959325.1 of Ginsengibacter sp. GTDB lineage: Bacteria > Bacteroidota > Bacteroidia > Chitinophagales > Chitinophagaceae > Ginsengibacter. The sequence goes on from JBQCFI010000329.1 coordinate 2,163, forward strand.
ATAAAAACGGTGATTAAAAA
>JBQCFI010000330.1:0-3948 GCA_051959325.1 Ginsengibacter sp.
ATCCTTGCCTTTGGCATTTTTTTCACTCGTCCACACCCGCGAGAAATTCCATGCATGCTGCATTTCCCTTACCGAGCTTCTTTTTACGGGGCCATTGTCAGCGCCGTCATGGGGGCATGCAGAAAGATGGAAGCTCATGTACTTTGCAAAATCTCCGATGGTGGTGATCAGTCCTCCCATCGCTCCGAACGACCCGCTGTGTAATAGGGGCTGCGCTACAAATTTTCCATCTACATAACGGTACCCGATCACCAACTGCTTCGCAGGAACATCGTCATAATCCCAATAGGTGTGCGTCATGTCAAGCGGTTTCAAAATATTTTCAGTGATATAATCCTGGTAGGTTGTGCCGGAAACTTTTTTGATGATCAATCCCAAAGTGGCAAACCCAAGGTTGCTGTATTCATAACCCGTTCCCGGGGTAGTAGAAAAGCTGATCCCGGCTGCATATAAGCTATCCAGGTAGGCATCACTTCTTCCCAATTGCCGGTCACCCCAGGGATTATCTTCCGGGAATCCGGCACTATGAGTAAGCAAATGGCGAATGGTAACCAGCGGGGCATCGGTGGTAACGGTTTTCATACCTTTCGCCTGCGGAATATATTTTTCAATCGGGTCATCAAGCGACAATTTTCCTTCATCCCTCAACTTTAAGATCGCCATGGCCGTGAAACTTTTGGTCATAGAGGCAATGTGGTAATCAGATAAAGCCGAAGCCGCGATATTTTTCTCAAAATTAATGGTACCCGAATAAAAGGAATGGACAAGCCGGCCATCCACCACCAATCCATAAGAGATGGAGGGGAAATGTTTATCGGCGGCATATTGCTGAAACATGGAATCAAGCCTGGCATACGTGGCAGCAATCTTTGCGTCCCTGTTTTCATCAGCAAAAACGGGAGGCCTGTACGATTGCGCCATCGCATTCATAAAAATAACACTGAAAAGCAGCGAGGCAACTATTTTATAGAGATGGCTGTAAGTTTTGTATTTTCTCCTCATGAAGTAAAAATAAGGATTTGCCGAATCTGTTTCATGAGAAGTAGGCGATAGTTTCAAAAAACAGCAGCCTAAAATTCTTACCCATGTTCATAAAAATAGAATCGCCGTTATTTCTTGCTTTACTATAAACAGGCCAGGAGACCAACGAAGGACGATTGTGTTAAATACTCAATAAAAAATTTTCTAACTGGCTTTGAGACGAATACATTATTCTGTAGATACCAGTGAATAAGACTTTCCGGCCTTTAAAACTTCCATCCAGCTTTCCGAAATACACCTGAATAAAAAAGTCTGATATTTGCAAAAAAACAGGATAGCATCGCCTTGATCAAACACTAGATCATTTTGATATAGTAAGAGGCATCGCTGCCAAAATTAATATGTCAACGCTGCAAAAGTTATTCATCAGAAACTTCATTTTTATTAGCCTCTTCTTTTATCTCCCATTTCAATCAATGGGCTGGGGCATGTTAGGCCACCGGATCGTGGGCCAGGTAGCTGATAGCTACCTTACTCCAAAAGCAAGACTTGCCGTACAACAAATTTTAGGAACTGAATCCGTAGCGATGGCGAGCAACTGGCCCGATTTTATAAAATCCGACCCCGCCTACAGTTATCTTTCTTCCTGGCATTATATAAATGTGCCGGAGGGGCTGGAGTACGCGGACTTTCAATCATTTCTTAAAAAAGATACGGCAACCGATGCCTATACAAAGCTCAATTTCATTATTAAAGAATTAAAGAATAAAGGGCTGCCAAAAGACAAAAAACTATTTTACCTCCGTTTACTGATCCATATTGTCGGTGACGTGCACCAGCCTTTGCACGTTAGCGGCAGAGCACAGGGAGGCAACCAGGTTAAAGTACTGTGGTTCAATCAACAAACAAACCTGCACAGCGTTTGGGATGAGAAACTTATAGACTATCAGCAACTGAGCTATACCGAATATACCAAAGCGATTAACCATACAACCGCCGCACAAAGAAAAAAATGGCAACAGGAACCGATTAGCAAATGGCTTTACGATTCCTACACCATCAGTGAAAAGTTATTTCCTGAAATTACCGAACCTGATCAAAAGCTAAGCTACAGGTATAATTTTGATCATATTGCTACCCTGAATCAACAGCTGTTGAAAGGCGGCGTGAGGTTGGCAGGATTGCTTAACCAGCTTTTTGGCAAGTAGAAACCAAACTTTTTATTTATTGCGGCACATATTACTAGGAAGTAAACGGTTCCTAATACCTGCTTATTAAAACAGTTCGGCAATTCACGACGCAGGAAAATGCCAACCAGCTTTTGTAACCGATTTACTAATACTTTTAGTATTTTTGTCCTAAAATATTAAGCATTCTATCGGTGGACACTGCAAAAGCACATATAATCGCCCAATTAAAAAAGGATATGCTTCCTTTGCAGGGATACAAAAGCTCATTGAATACCCTCGCCCTGGATGCAATTCCTGTGGCCCTGAAAAACGCTTTTCCAAATGCGGCTTTTCCATTAGGCGCCATACATGAGCTGCTGGCAGATAGTGCAGAAGATGCCACAGCCACCTTTGGTTTCATTGCAGCAATACTCGCTTCGATCATGCAAAACGCAGGCGCCTCCATCTGGATCAATGGCTCACAATCCGTTTTCCCACCGGCATTGAAATCTTTTGGTCTCAGTCCTGATAAGATCATTTTCATTTATTTAAAAAAAGAAAAAGAGGTTTTATGGGCAATGGAAGAAGCGCTCAAATGCAAAGGCTTATCAGCCGTGATCGGCGAAGTGCAGGATTTAAGTTTTACTGCTTCAAGGCGGCTTCAACTGGCCATTGAGCAAAGCCAGGTGACCGGCTTTATCGTTCGCCGCAATCCCCGCAGCATGAACACCACTGCTTGCCTGGCCCGGTGGAAAATAACTTCTTTACCAGGTGAATTAACAGCAGGTATGCCGGGCGTAGGTTTTCCCCGGTGGAATGTAGAGTTATTGAAGGTCAGAAATGGCAAGCCTGGAAGCTGGCAACTAGAATTTGTTGGCGGACGGTTGAAGCATGTTCCAACAATTACAGTAATTCATCAGCAGCAACAAAAGAAAACGGGATGACATGCAGAAACGTTTTATTTCCATATGGTTCCGTTATCTCAAAACGGATTGGTGGATTCGTCGCCGGCCTGTGCTTCATGATAAGCCTTTTGTCCTTGCTTTGCCCGATCACGGTCGAATGGTGATTACAGCGGCAAACAGGTTAGCCGAAAAGCAAGGAATTGATATCGGTATGGTGGTAGCAGATGCAAGAGCCCTTATTCCTTCTTTGGAAGTGCTGGATGACCAGCCGGAAACTTCAGGCCGCTTGTTGAATGCACTTGCTGAGTGGTGCATCCGCTATACGCCTGCTGTAGGCATCGATCCGCCCGATGGCCTTCTTCTTGATGCCACAGGCTGCTCCCATTTATGGGGTGGAGAAAGATCCTATATAACGGCTATCCATAAACGCTTTAAACATTTCAGGTATGATATCAGCATTGCATTGGCCGATACGATTGGCGCTGCGTGGGCTATTTCCCGATTCGGCCAGAATAATAGCATTATCGAAGGCGGCCAGCAAAACACTGCCCTGCTTTCATTGCCACCTGCAGCCCTTCGCATTGAAGCGTTTGTAATAGAAAGATTAGAAAAGCTGGGGCTTAGGCAAATCGGCCAGCTGATCAGTATGCCCCGTTCTGCTTTACGCCGTCGCTTTGGTCTGCAGATCCTGCAGCGGCTGGACGAGGCTTTAGGCTATGAAGAAGAAATGATCAAACCCGTACAGCCCATCGAGCCTTACCAGGAACGGTTGCCCTGCCTGGAACCGATTGTAACGGCAACAGGAATTGAGATCGCGTTACAAAGATTACTGGATGCCTTATGCCATCGTCTTCAACAGGAACAAAAAGGCCTTCGTACGGCTTTGTTCAAAG
>JBQCFI010000331.1:0-5473 GCA_051959325.1 Ginsengibacter sp.
GTTTCCCGAAACTTTGTTCCAGCTCCTTTTTAATTCTTGGAGAAACTTTTCGCCACTTTTTTGCTGTCGCATCATCCACTTCAATTACGATTCTTTCCATAGTAACTCATTTTATTGCTTTTCAAATTTACAAAATTTAAAGTTCCGGGAGACAAAGTGAGCCCATGGAGGGAAAAGGAGGAAAATAAAAATCCAACTTATTTCCTGGTTTACTGAAATAGAAAGTTAGGATGGACTGAATCAGACATTTAAAAATCAAACACTAGAAATCATCTTCCATGTTCAAAAATTATTTCAAAACCGCCTTCCGCAACCTGCGCAAACACAAATTGTATTCGGTTATCAACATCTTTGGATTAACTGTTGGCCTGGCAGCTTGTTTATTAATTGGTGTGTACATCAATCATGAACTGAGCTATGATAAATTCAACGCAAATGCCGATCGAATTGTTCGCGCTACGATGGAATACAAAAACTCAGAGACCGTAAATAAAACTGCAACCACAGGAACAAAACCGGGACCGCAGTTCAAAAGAACCTTTCCTTCAATCCAGGAATATGCCCGCACTTTTATTACTCATCGTGTGATAAAAAACGGCGACAAAGTCTTTGATGAACCGGATGTGCTTTACGCCGATCAGCCTTTCTTTAAAATGTTTTCCTTTCCAATTATAGAAGGGAACGAAGCAACAGCACTTGATGCGCCAGATAAAATTGTTGTTACAAAATCGATGGCAAAAAAATATTTTGGTAATGATGATCCAGTCAATAAAACATTAAGCATCGGCGATAAAGATTTCAGGGTTTCAGCAGTGTGTGAGGATGTGCCGCAGAATTCGCAAATCAAATTTGATTTTGCCACGCAATTCTCCAATCTTAATAATGTAAAAGATGAAACCTGGTGGACAGCTAATTGGATCACTTATTTATTAGTGAAAAATAAAAAGGATATTCCGTTGTTGCAGCAACAGATCGCCGCTTATATGAACACCCCGGAAGTGCGTGCAGAAGCAGGTTTGAAAGGAACTGATTACCTGACTTATCATTTAGAGCCACTCACAAAAGTTCATTTGTACTCCAGTCTTCCTGGCTTTGAACCCAATAGCAGCATCACATATATTTATATGCTCGCTTTGATTGCATTGTTGATCCTGATTATTGCATGCGCCAATTACACCAACCTGGCAACCGCACAATCGGTTGGCAGAAGCGGAGAAATCGGGATGCGCAAAGTAATGGGTGCTTCCAAACGCCAGGTATTTTTTCAATTCATCAGCGAGTCATCCGTAATTACTTTTTTGGCGGCGGCGCTTGCTTTTTTGTTAAGTGTATTTTTAATTCCTTATTTCAATAACATCACCGGAAAACATTTTACGCCTGATATCTTGATGCAACCGATTCCTATTCTGGCATTAATCATATTCACTATCGCCGTTAGTTTTTTTGCCGGTATGTACCCGGCGTTGGTTTTATCCGGCACACAAGTCATGGGTGTTTTAAAGGAAGGATTTTCTTTTACCGGCGGAAATAATTTGCTTCGCAAAACATTGATCGTTGCACAATTTGGCATTTCCATTTTCCTCATTATTTATACTGTAATTATTTTGCAGCAGATGCATTTTATGCAAACAAAAGATCTCGGGTATGACAAAGATCACGTGGTTGTTTTACCGATTGGCGGCGGAATGATGAAGAACTTTGAAAGCCTGAAGGCCGCATTCTTACAGGTTCCCGGCGTGGAAGCAGTTACTGCTTCTTATGACACTCCGGAAAATGTGCAATGGGGCGATGGAATAACGGCGGTTGATGAAAAAGGGAAGCATGATATTTCATTAAACGCGATGCCGGTTGATCTTGATTTTACTAAAACAATGAAAATGCAAATGATTGCCGGCCGTGATTTTCAGCAATCAGATTTTGGAATGATGGACACTGCAAACAATTATAAAAACTATCAGCAACCATTTATCATCAATGAAACTTTAGCAAAGAAAATTGGTTGGACTCCACAGCAATCAATTGGTAAAACGATTGAAAAGAATGCAGCCGGGCCTGTCGTAGGGGTTGTAAAAGATTTCAATTTCAGAAGCCTTCATGATCCGATAGGCCCGATGCTCATCTTTCTAAACCGCGATTTTTCACGCGATTACATGATCCGCATCAATGGAAATAATACAAAGCAAACGTTGGCGGGATTAGAAAGCCTGTGGAAGCAACGCATTCCTGAACGTCCTTTCAATTATCATTTTTTAGACGACGATTACAGCAAATTGTATTTATCAGAACAAAAGATTTCGGAATTATTTGGCGTCGCTTCTGCACTTGCGATTGTGCTTGCTTGCCTGGGCTTATTCGGGCTTGCTGCATTCACTACAGTTCAACGTACCAAAGAAATCGGCATCAGGAGAGTGCTTGGCGCAAACATCAGCAGCATCACTTTTTTAATAGCAAAGAACTTTTTAGAATTAATAGGGATTGCCATTCTAATAGCCATTCCGCTGTCGTGGTGGGCGGGAAATAAATGGTTAGAGGATTTTGCCTATCGTATTCCCGTGCAATCTTATATATTTATTGCAGTGGCGCTGGCAACATCTCTGATCGCATTGTGTACCGTAAGTTATCATTCTATAAAAACATCACTAATGAACCCGGTGAAGAGTTTGAGAACGGAATAATTTACTAATGTGCTGATTTTAAAATGAAAAACAAAATCCCAATTATTTCTTTGTTCGTTGTTTGGAGAATGCAAATTCTATAGGAACGATGGATATTGTCGCAATCGATTTAATCAATTGACAGAAATTAATCGATTGGGATACTTTACGTCCAATACTATCACACATTCAAAAAAAGCGCCTTCAATTCAGAAGCATCGCCCGGTTTCATTTTTCCGGAAAGGATCAACCTTAGCTGACGGCGGCGTAACGCTCCATCATACAATTCCTGTTCTTCGGGAGTTTCAGGAGCTAACTGGGGAACCTTCCTCGGTTTGCCATTTGGGTCAACTGCCACAAATGTATAATACGCTTCATTGCTGGTATAGCGGTATTGCTGAATCAGATCTTCGCCCCATACTTTCAGATATATCTCCATACTCGAGTTGAATGCGCGGGTTACTTTCGCTTCGATATGAACCACATTTCCTAATTTAATTGGATTGGTAAACGATATATTATCGACCGAAGCCGTTACCACCGGCGCGTTGCAATGTTTAAACCCCGAAAGCGCCGCGGCAATATCCATCCAATACATTAGTCTTCCACCCATCAGGTTTTGAAATAAATTGGTGTCGTTTGGTAAAACCAGTTCCGTCATTACCACCAGGCTTTCAGATGATTTCTTTACTGTCATTCAAAAAAATTTTCGCAAAGATAACGGCTAATAAAAAAAATGATAATAATAATAGTTTTGCAATCTTTGCAGGCAAAAAATTATCTGATGCATTTCCTTCTCGAGTTATTATTGACTGCAGGTTTGCTTTTAATTCTTGCCGCGATATTACCGGGCATCTCTATAAAAAATTATGTAACCGCTGTTTTTGTAACGTTGGTTATTGGCATTCTGAATGCAACAATTGGTTTTCTTCTTCGGTTGCCATTAAACATTCTTACTCTCGGATTATTATCATTCTTTGTGCGGCTGTTTGTTACTACCATCATGATCAAACTCGCCGGAAACCTGTTCAAAGGATTCACGGTAAAAGGGTGGGGGCCTGCATTCCTTCTTGCTTTGGCCATGGCGATCTTCGGGATGCTGTTAGATAACAGCGTTCATCTTTAAAAGTTTAAAAATACAGAAACAACATATTCCTTCGTTTACTGAAACAAAGCAAACTTCATCTTTCACAATTCGCTATTCGATATTCATTCACAATTCACCACTCACAATTCACAATTACCATTCACCGACACCTTTCATCAAACATTTTCATTCTTTTAAAAAACGCTTTCTTACTTTTATTTTTTTTAAACAAAAATGTAATGATGATTTTATGAAAAGATGTATTTTATTGACCAGCTGCTTATTTTTTATCGGTATAAATATTTTGTACGCCCAGCAATTATACATGCCAAGAAATATTACCAATGCTTTCAAAAACGGAACGCGCTCGATGGATGGAAATCCCGGAAACAATTACTGGCAGAATGAAGGAAAATACGATATCAATGTAACCGTAACCCCTGAAACCAAGGTGGTATCAGGAGTTGAGAAGATCGTGTATAGCAACAACAGTCCCGACACTTTGAAAATTCTTGCTATCCGTTTTGTAAATAACATACACAAACCGGAAGCTCCAAGAGGCAATTACACCAGCGATAATTTTTTTACTACAGGATTAGATATTCAATCTCTTTCGATCAATAATGAAGATTATAAAGTGGATTCTAAAAACTGGGGAACGGTTAATGGCGTTAGATTGAAGCAGCCTTTGATGCCTAATTCTTCTGTTGAATTGAACATCGCGTGGAGCTATCCTTTATCAAAACAGGATGGCCGCGAAGGTCAGATAGACAGCACTACTTTTTATGTAGCCTACAGCTATCCACGCATTTCTGTGTATGATGATTACAATGGATGGGATTTCATACCACATACAGACAGACAGGAATTTTATAACGATTTTAATGACTATAATTTGTCTGTAAAGGTTCCAAAAAATTATGTGGTGTGGGCTACCGGCGATCTGTTAAATCCGGATGAAGTGCTGCAACCAGCTATAGCAAAGCGTTTGAAAGATTCTTATACTTCCGACAATGTCATTCATGTGGCAGATTTCATTGAAATGCAGCAGAACAAGATCACTGCTCAAAATGACTGGAACGTTTGGAAATTTTCTGCAAATCACATTACGGATGTTTGTTTTGCTGTAAGTAAAAATTATGTGTGGGATGCGGCAAGTGTGGTTGTTGATGCAAAAAATAATCGTCGTACAAGTGTGCAGGCGGCCTATAATGATACCGCAAAAGATTTTCATCATTCTGTAAAGTGGGCTCAAAATGCTTTACAATACTTTTCAACAAAATGGCCGGGAGTATCTTATCCTTTTCCAAAGATGACTGCTTTCCAGGGACATGCAGATATGGAATATCCAATGATGGTAAATGATGCAACTACAAAGGACTTAAAGTTTGCACAAATGGTGCAGGACCATGAAATCGCCCATACTTATTTTCCATTTTATATGGGTATCAATGAAACAAGATATGCATTCATGGATGAAGGTTGGGCTACCACTTTTGAGTATTTAATTGGGCAGGAAGAGAACGGGAAAGCGCATGCAGACTCCGTTTATAAAATGTTTCGCATCAGCCGTTACATTCATGATCCATCTACGGAAGAAGATCAGCCGATCATCTCAATGTCAACACAGGTAAGTGGTGCAGGCTATGGCAATAATTCTTATGGAAAAGCCTCATTGAGTTATCTGGCTTTAAAAGACATGCTGGGTGATGCCACATTTAAAAAAGCATTG
>JBQCFI010000332.1:0-4761 GCA_051959325.1 Ginsengibacter sp.
TTGCAATTGATCGAATTAAAACAGGAAGCCAGGTTTATTCCCGGAAAAAAATTTCCATTAAGTATCGGGATAAAAACAGCAAAACATGAAATTGTTTTGCTCACAGATGCAGACTGCGTACCGGCTTCGGAGTTTTGGATCGAGAAAATGCAGGACGGTTTTAATAATGGAATTGAGATCGTTTTGGGCTATGGAGCGATGCATAAAAAGAAAGGCTTTTTTAATAAAATCGTTCGTTGGGAAACTTTCCATACAGCGCTTCAATATCTCTCTTTTGCAAAAGCAGGAATGGCTTATATGGGAGTTGGAAGAAATTTGAGTTATAAGAAATCTGTATTTTTCAGGCACAAAGGATTCTCTGCGCACAATCATGTTCCCGGTGGCGATGATGATCTTTTCATCAATAATGCTGCAACAAAAAAGAATACGACGATCGTAATTGACAAAGATTCTTTCACTCTGTCAGAGCCACCAAACAATTGGAAACAGTGGATCAGTCAGAAAAAGCGCCATTATACTACCAGTAAATATTACAAACCGCTTCACAAGTTTTTATTAGGACTTTACGCGTTTTCTCTTTTTCTGTTTTACCCATTATTCATCACGTCTCTTTTCATTTTCAGTTGGAAACTAACTTTAATCGCTTTTGCTATCCGCTTTATCGCGCAGGCATTTGTTATTTTCAAAACCACCGACAAACTGGATGAAAAAGATTTATTTCCATGGTTCGTTTTCTTTGATTTGTGGATGTTTTTTTATTATTCAATGTTTGCAACCTCTTTATTTAAAAAGCCCTCGAAGAAGTGGAAATGATGAGAGTGTTTAAGAACTTTTCATTTGAAAATTGAATATTGACTATTGGTTTAACGCTTTCACTTAAACATTGATATTGAACATTGAATATTCATTAATCAATTACAGAATTATTGCTCGATAAATCAGTTATCATAAATTCTTAAATCCTACACCCGTACAAAAAAAATCCCTTCACATTTCTGCAAAGGGATTCAACTTAAACATCTATATCATTTAGAGATGAATGATCGGGTTTAATAACCCATATCACCCATTCCACCACCCATTCCGCCACCCATTGGAGGCATTCCTGGTTTGTCTTTTTCTGGTTTGTCAGAAATCACGCATTCAGTTGTCAGCAACATTCCTGCAATTGAAGCCGCATTTTCCAAAGCGATCCTGGTAACTTTTGTTGGATCAATAACACCCGCAGCAAGTAAGTTTTCATAAACTTCTGTGCGTGCATTGAACCCAAAATCACCTTTTCCTTCTTTGATCTTCTGAACAACGATACTTCCTTCAATCCCGCTGTTGATTACGATCTGGCGAAGAGGTTCTTCTACAGCGCGTTTTACGATCTGAACACCGGTTGTTTCATCAGCATTAACGCCTTTTAGTTTGTCAAGGCTCTCAATAGCGCGAATGTAAGCAACGCCGCCGCCAGGTACAATTCCTTCTTCAACAGCAGCTCTTGTTGCATGAAGCGCATCATCTACACGGTCTTTCTTTTCTTTCATTTCTACTTCTGTAGCAGCACCAACATAAAGAACCGCAACGCCACCACTTAATTTAGCAAGACGCTCCTGTAATTTTTCTTTATCATAATCAGATGTGGTGCTTTCGATCTGCGCTTTTATCTGGTTCACTCTTGCATCAATATCTTTCTTGTCGCCTTTTCCACCAACGATGGTAGTGTTGTCTTTATCAATAGTTACCGCAGTTGCCTCACCAAGATAGGAAAGGTCCACATTTTCTAATTTGTAACCTTGTTCTTCACTGATTACAATTCCTTTTGTCAACACAGCAATATCCTGCAACATTTCTTTTCTTCTGTCGCCAAAGCCAGGAGCTTTTACTGCAGCCACTTTCAAAGTGCCACGCAATTTATTCACTACCAAAGTAGCCAATGCTTCACCTTCCAGGTCTTCAGAAATGATCAATAACGGGCGACCGCTTTGAGCCACTTTTTCAAGAATGTGAAGAATATCTTTCATGGTAGAAATCTTCTTATCATAGATCAGGATGTAAGGATTCTGAAGGTCAGCTTCCATTTTTTCGCTGTTGGTAACGAAGTATGGAGATACATAACCTCTGTCGAATTGCATACCTTCCACCACTTCTACAGTTGTATCAGTTCCTTTTGCTTCTTCTACAGTGATCACACCTTCTTTACCAACTTTTGTCATTGCCTGCGCAATTAATTTTCCGATTGATTCGTCATTATTGGCAGAGATAGAAGCAACCTGCTCTATCTTATCGTTATCGTTTCCTACAGTTACTGATTGTTTCTTTAGATTTTCAACAACGGCAGTTACTGCTTTATCAATACCCCGTTTCAAATCCATTGGATTCGCTCCTGCAGCCACATTGCGCAAACCTTCATTGATAATTGACTGTGCCAGTACCGTAGCTGTTGTTGTACCATCACCTGCAATATCTGCAGTTTTTGACGCTACTTCTTTTACCATTTGAGCGCCCATATTTTCGATTGGTTCATCCAGTTCGATTTCTTTCGCCACCGTTACACCATCTTTGGTAACCTGTGGAGCGCCAAATTTTTTCTCAATAACAACGTTTCTGCCTTTTGGCCCTAATGTTACTTTTACCGCATTTGCGAGCGTATCAACGCCCTTTTTCATTTTATTGCGGGCTTCTATTTCAAAAAATATTTGTTTAGCCATTTTGTTTTTTATTAAATGTTTTAAAGGATGAATTAACTAACTTTCATTAAAATGTCAGAAGAGCGCATGATGAGGTAATCTTCACCATTGATGCTGATTTCAGTACCGCCGTATTTGCCATACATCACGGTATCGCCTTCTTTTACCTGCATTGGTATGAGGTTCCCGGTTTGTTCTGCATATTTTCCCTTTCCCACAGCTACTACAGTACCTTTCTGAGGTTTTTCTTTTGCTGTGTCCGGAATGATAATTCCCCCGGCGGTTTTCTCTTCAGCCGCATTCGGTTTAACCAGAACTCTATCATCAAAGAGTTCAAAAGTTTCTTTTGCCATAATTGTTAAATTTATTTAATTTATTATTTGGGTTGCAAATGTAGCACGAATAATTGTACCAAATTATTTTATCAGTTTAGTTGGCAGAAAATATAAATAGCTGTCAGTTTTTATGTGAAAAAAAACAGACAAAATTTCATTTCTCAAAAAAAAGCGAAAGTGCATATAAAGCCTGAGACCAATAAATAATCGAAGTTATTTTTCAAAGAAGTTAATAGGGATGTTTTAATCTGACCTTGATTGGTCACTAAAATTTGAGCGGGGATAAATCAGGCCAGGTTAAAATTTTAGAAAGCTTACCTGATACAAAAGTTGCCGAGGGAGTTCCCGATACATGTTCTTTTTATCAGGGCGCTGCCGGCTCACAAGCTGCTGTAACATATTACGTTTCCCATGCTGCCATTTACAACTTTACCCTTTTCTATATCTCTTGGGCCTGATAGCCTCCTCCCTGCGCCGGTTCCGATGCGTTTCTACTGCGTTAATTAACGTAGAGGTAAGGCAGTAGGTTACTGGCAGGTAGCAGGAAGGTAGCGATTAGTCAGCCTCAGTAACCGTGCAATTCCTCCTTCTCACAATATAATAAGGTTATTATTCCCAACTTTAAACTGATGAATAATTAAAAAATTAGCGCTGGTACTTCTTCATTCTTCATTCTTCATTCTTCATTCTTCATTCTCAATTCTTCATTCCTCTAAATAATTCAAATCTTTATTGAAGCTTTCTTTCAATTGTGTAAGTGCAAATATGGCGATTGCAGAAAGCACGAAGATCATGATGTATCCGGCAGTAATGATATTAAACCGGTGCACAAAAAACTCAAATAAAAAAGTGCTTGGTATCAAAGCGCCTCTTACAAAATTCGGTGCAGTAGTGGTAACTGTAGCGCGCAGATTCGTTCCAAACTGTTCGGAAGAAATTGTTACAAAGGTAGCCCAATAGCCAACAGCCAATCCCATAAAAAAAGCCAGCCAGTGGAATTTTTGCTGACTGATTCCTGTACTTGACAAGTACCAAACAGAACTAACGATAATCATTATTTGGAAAATAAAAACTGCCAGTTTTCTTGACTTCATGATCTGCGCCAGCAAGCCTGCAAAAAGATCGCCGAGAGAAATACCAATATAAGTAAACATGATTCCTACACCGGCGCTCAAAGTTTCAGGGGCACCTAACGCTTTACCAAATTCAGGCGCCTGCGTAACGAAAATTCCCACCACAAACCAAATGGGAAGCCCGATAAGCAAACAATATAAATAGCGCAAAAACCTTTCGCGGTTAGAAAACAACATACTAAATTTCCCCTTCACAATCTTCTTATCTGTCACATTTTTATACAAGCCGGATTCAAAAGTTCCGACACGAAGCGCGAGCAATACAATGCCAATGCCGCCACCAACAAGATAGGCATTTCGCCAGTCAAAATGTTTGGCAACATAAAATGCTGCAATAGCCCCAAGCACGCCAACCACGGCAACCATCATTGTTCCATAGCCGCGCTTGTTCTTATGCATGCTTTCACTCACCAGGGTAATTCCGGCGCCTAATTCTCCTGCAAGACCTACGCCTGCAAGAAATCTTACAATCGCATAACTGTTGATATTCGTGACATAAGCATTGGCCATGTTGGCAAAAGAATAAAGGAGAATAGAACCAAAAAGAACTTTGATTCTACCAAACTTATCCCCAATAATTCCCCAAATGATGCCACCGAGCAAGAGTCCACCCATTTG
>JBQCFI010000333.1:0-9504 GCA_051959325.1 Ginsengibacter sp.
CGGGTAGAAATCAATCGGCTCCGCATTAGAAAGGTGACGCCATACTCTCGAAGCGATATACCACATGGCAGCAAAACCTGCAATCCCTCGTCCAACCCCTATGAGACGGCTACATAATGGCATCATTTCCGTGTAGAGTTGATCCAATACACTGTGCAACCCATTGATTTCTTCGGTTGCCTGTGCGTGGCTTATAAAAGGTATTGCCAAACTTACTGCCAGTATTAAAACGGCTTTTTCATTCTTCCACATTGTTCTTTTATTTAAGGGTTCAGTCCATAAATTTTCCAAATTGTTTCTGCGTCGTTTTTTTCTTTAGCGCGCTGCAATGCAAGTATGGTTGTGTTATTATTAAAGTGTTTCACAAACATTAGCCGGTCCTGCATATCGTTATAAATCGCATCTATGGCATGCAAACGTTCATCGTCATTCATTCTCGCTTTTCCTGCGGTGATAATGGTAAGCAGTTCATCAAGTCCACGCAAACTTCCTTTGAATAAATTATTGTACACCTCCGCTATATATCTTATTTCATCAGCATTAAAATTATTGTCCTTCCTGAACCGGTTATATGCGTTTCTATATTCCTTTATTAACGTGACCTGGGAGTTGATAATTTCGGGTACACGCCTGTAACTACGCACCGTTGGGCTTACTTCCATAAGTCCATCCAGGTACGCTTTATGCAAATTGAAATTCCCTTCCGCGATATTTTTGACAGAATTATACCCCTTTTCCAAAATCTGGTAACCTTTTTTCATGTCGCTTAGAATTTGTTTGAACTGCGTAAGCTTTTCGATATTTAAAAGCAGTTGCTGAATTTCATCCGATTGAGCACATACTTTATAACTATTGAAGACGGCTGCAATTAAAAAGCATAAAATGGTAGTGACCTGTTTCATGGTTAATGGTTTTTGATACCGTGCAAAGCACGGCTTGTTTGGACATCGGATTTTTCCCGTTGCGTTGATGCTGCAATGGATTTTGCGTCAGCAGAAAAACTTTTGGAGAAGATGTATTTTTCCTGCATTTCCAGAAACAATTTTTCGATCCTTGCTATTCGCTCATCATCAGTCATTTCCAGTTTTTTGTCGGTAATTACTGTTATCAGTTCATCTACTGATTTATCACAATCATTCAACAAATTCTTAAATACGCTCTGGATATAACCCAGCTCATCTTTTGAGAATGTGTTACTATTGCTGAGAAGTTGATAAGTACTCTGATATGTTTTTGTAATCTTTACCAGTAAAGCAACAAATACGGAAATTTTTTCATTTTGCTTAATAACCGGGTTTACAGTTTTAAGTGAACTGAAATAGTCTCCTTGCAGATCAAACTCCCCTTTCGTAAAATCACTTACAGTGCTTAGTCCTTGTTTCGCTATTTGATAGCCTTTTTCTAGGTACCCAATGTATAAACGGAGCGCAGCCATCTGCTGAACGAGGTATTCCTTTTGGGTCTTCTTTTGTTGAAACCATTCTGCAAATGTTTGTGCCTTAAGTTCGCTTCCTGCATAAGCTGACAGCAATAAAAACAAGATCATTTTTTTCATATCATTTGTTTTAAGGAAGTCCATACAATTTCTTCACCTCCGAAACCTCTACTTCACTTTTAGCTCGTTGAACGCTCAATATTATATTCTGCTGGTTGAATTGCACCAGGTCAGTATAATTCATATCAACCTTATCAGCTGCCTTGTTGATTAATTCAAGCCTCTTTGCATCAGTCATTTTTGTTGTAAAAGATTTGATGATAAGGCTGATCTGATCAATGTTTTTGATACTTGCATCGAGGATGCCGGTATACACTCTTCCTATGTATTGGATTTCCTGTTCTGAAAATTGCTTGTCCTGACGAATCAACCGCCATGCATGGTTGTATTCATCCAGGAGCAGGCGTTGCTTTTTAATGATGTCGCCAATTCGTTGGTAATTGGAAATAACTGTTCTGACCTGGGTCAGTTCTTCATAATATTTTCGGTACTGTTCTTTTTGCTTTTCCACCCAACTGGATATCTCATCGAGCTTCAGTTTGGAGAGCACATTCTCTAAATTTTTTTGTGCGTTTTGCAGCCAGATCGTTTTATTTTGCAAGCGCTGAATTTTTAAATCCACTGCTTTGATGGCTTTCTTTACACCTGCTTTAATAACTTCGGCAATTCCGGTTTGAGCATTTACTTTCTGCACTGATAACCAACTCAAAAGAATGCACACTGCCACCATTTTTCTTGTCCACATAGCCTGTTATTTTTATGTATTAAAAACATTCATCTAACTCCGCTTTTTTACTCCTTGCTTCTTATATCTGCCGCCATCGCCGATATAGCTTTACGTAAGTTTCCATTAAATTTTGCTGCATATTCCATCAGTTTTACTTTTTCTGTTTGCTCGGTGGTATAGGTCAGATATTCTTCAAGGCTTACTTCCGTTCGATATACTTTGCTGAGCATGCCGCCCAGGCTGATAAACACTTCTTTGTATTTTTTTGCAGGATTATTAGCCCTGTTGACGGAGAGTATCAATGCTTTTTCTTTTTCTGTAAGCCCAAGCAGTTCTTGTATCTGATCGAACTTATTTTGATACTTACTTTGATCCAATAATATTTTGCAATCACTATTATTAATAATGGCCTGCCTTACCACCGGAGAAGAAATAATATCTTCGACTTCCTGCGTTACTACCACAGCTTCACCAAAAAACTTTCTAACCGTTTTAAAAAGATATTTTATGTATTCAGCAAAACCTTCTTTCATTAACGCTTTCCAGGCTTCTTCAATAAGGATCATCTTTCGAACACCTTTTATCTTGCGCATCTTGTTAATAAAAACTTCCATGATGATAATGGTTACGACAGGAAATAAGATTGGGTGATCTTTTATATTATCCAATTCGAAAACAATGAAACGCTCCCGTAACAAATCCAGGTTTTTTGTGGCATTAAGAAGATAATCAAATTCTCCTCCCGAGAAGTAAGGCCGGAGCACATAAAGGAAGTTGTCTATATCAAAGTCCTTTTCTTTTACCCGATCACCTTTTAATACTTCAGTATATTCGTCCCGAAGAAAAATGTAAAAACTATCAAAGCATGGGACGCATTCGTCATGCTTTTTTAAATGATCATAATATCCTCCTATCGCATTCGATAGAGCAACATATTCGCTGCGCCTGAATCTTTCATCGTCTTTTTTCCAGAGTGCCAGGAGCAGCGTTTTAATACTTTCCTTTTTCTCTGTATCAAGGCTATCGCCTTCGCCGATGTAAAAAGGATTAAAGCGGATGGGATTGTCTTCGCTGTAAGTAAAATAATAACCGTTTACCAAATCACACAACCCTTTATAACTGTGGCCTACATCCACCAACACAATATGCGTTCCCTGTTCATAGTAGCTACGCACCATGTGATTGGTAAAAAAACTTTTGCCGCTGCCGGACGGTCCGAGAATAAATTTATTTCTGTTAGTAATAAAACCTTTTTTCATGGGTTCATCACTGATGTCGACATGAACCGGTTTACCGGTGAGCCGGTCGCTCAACCGAATCCCTACAGCGCTGATTGAAGAGCGATAACCTGTTTCCAAATTTAGAAAGCAGGCAGCTTGCTCAATGAATGTATCAAATGTTTCATTCATGGGAAAATCAGCTGCGTTTCCAGGAATGCCTGCCCAGAATATTTGTGGAGCGCCAACGGTTTCCAGCTTTGTTACCGCATCCATGTGAGCCAGCGCAGAAGACACTTTGTTTTTTAAATCCTTAAACTCATCTTTATCGTTAGACCAAAGGAGTATATTAAAATGAGCTTTAACCGGAAGCCGTTGCTCAGAAATCGCTTCATTTAAAAATTCATTTACGGAATCTCTCGCTATCATATTTTCACGACTATATGCTGACAATGATTGGAGCCTGAGTCTTTTTGATTCCAATTTTTGAATCGTTTTTTGCGCGTCTTCTATAAATACATACTGATTATAGATATGATTACAAGGCAAAAGTTGCCCAAGCGACGAAGCAAACCCCACACTGAATTTACTCTTATCGGTGCTGTACTTATCGTAGTTGATGCGGCTTCCGCAAAATGCAGGTAGATCATTTGCATCGCTTAAGGTGTAGAGCTGACAATACTTATCACCTACCTGAATCTGGTGATTAAAGGCAATGTCTGCTAATTGCAAGCAATCATTACTGCTTGAGAGACAGAAATATTTCTCTATCAAACCGGATTTTCTATCATGGCTGTAAAGTTCACTTTTTGTCAATCTGGTAAGCTTTACAAAGCCGCTGTCTTCCATGATACGCTTAAACTGGCCGGCACTGTCAAGAAAATCATCTAGAACTTGTGACTTTAATGTTTCTTGAGGAACAATAGATTTACGCAGCAGGGTTGAAAACTTGGAAGTAGCTGCTTTCCTGCCATCCGGCATTTTCGTAAGCATGATGAAACAACTATGATCTAAAAAAGGACACTCATTGAAAAAACGTTCGCTGGCGCGGCTAAGGAAGCTGGAGTATTCTTTTGAAAAATCGGGAAGGAAGGTACTTTCTAAAAACCAATCCTGTTTATGAAAGACACAAAACTTGGGAAGTAATTTGATTGCCTTAATCCATGCTTGGTGAAAGGCTTCATATTCCTGGTCGCTTAATGTAAATATTTCCGGCAACTCAGCCTGAAACACGACGGTTATATCGCCCTGTTTGCTTAAGATGCAATCATGCTCTACATCCATTATCGGCAAAATATCCTCCAACACTTTTTCCATCTCACATTCTGGTTTTCCTGTTTTACAATTTTATTGACTTTCTTATGAAAATTTCCCTGCTTTTTGATTTGATCACTTTTGGAGCCCGTTTCCTGGCAACGATTTTCATGAGGCCATGTTCTCCGTATTGGCGGCTCATCTTGTATATTTTCATAACAAGAAAGACTCCTGCAGCGAGTACAATAGCCAAACACAAAAAACCAGGCAATCTTACGAGATACATGGCTGCAAAAACAATCAGCAATGCAACAACACCTCCGCCCAAATACCAGATGTATTGCGCTTTCAAGCCTTTGAACTCAATGCTCTGATTAATCCCTTTGTTGATTCGATAAACACTGTTTGCCATAACGCGTCTTATTAATTTTTTATAATCGCATCCTGCAACGCGGACGTTCCACTACTTCCTCAGAAACCAACATACCTTCTTTTCTAACAGAATGCCCTTTTATGGCTTCCACCATATGAATGACCGGTGCTTCCAAAAATTCTTCCTGTTTTTCTGACTGTTGCTGCTTTAACTGATTTTCCTGAATTTTAATGGCTATCTGTCTTTCAAGGTTAGCCAGTTCATTTTTCATTTGATGTAATTCGGTGTCCTTCATAAAAGGTTTGGTAGTCAGTTGATGGAGTGCAGGTATGGCTGTATTTAATTCTAATAATGTGCGCTCATAATTTTCCTTGAGAATTTCCACCCGACCAACTGCATTGAGAAAATGCCTTGCAGCCAGATTGGGATTATCAACATTTGGAACACCATTATTATAGGTATACTTAAGCCCTTCATCACCTTTTTGAGCATAAAAACTGTTTGAATAGCGATACTCAAAAAGACCATTCTTCTCGTAGGCCTCTTGCTGCCTTCGGATATATAAATTGAAGCCATAGAGCGTCCCAATTTGCTCCTTTTGTTCCGCTTCATTGGTTGGTTTCCATTCGCGGTAGAGTTTGATAAAATACTTTCCAAGCTGTTCGGTCTCCATTTGATCAACAGCATTCAAAATGACAGGATTTAATTTTGTTCCGGTTTTATCAAACTGCACATTGGCCCTATATAGTTGCTCATCGCTCTTAAGTTTGGTCAGTGTGACAACAACACTTTTTTGTTCATTGTGTAAATTCTCCAACTGAGTTTTATTCCGGGAAACTTCTCTGAAGTGTGATACCTTCAAACTTTCCATTACCGCTATTTTCTTTTCAAGCTTGGATTTTTCCAGCAAAGAAGTATCTCCTGAAAGTATGGCGATGTATTCTGAGAAATTCATTCCGCTCTTTTCGTCAAGGGCGCCTTCGTCAATTGTCCGAATATTCAATTCGCAATTTTTCATCTGAGAAATGAATGTTTGCTTATTTTTCAGCAAATTGAATTTGTAATTATCAAGCGATTGCTCTACAGCATAAATGTAGTTTTGCACCTGGTTATTGTAACGTTCTTTGGCAATAAGATTTCCTTGTCTTGCTCCACGGCCATTGCGCTGTTCCAATTCTGATGGTTTCCAGGGAATATCCAAATGATGCATCGCTACTACACGCTGCTGAACATTTAAACCTGTTCCTGCTTTTTCGGTGCTTCCTAATAGGATGCGGATGTCACCATTATTCATTTTATTAAATAGTTCCGGCTTTTTCCTGTCTGTCCAGTCATGAATGAATGTGATCTCTCTTTCAGGAATATTAAAATCCCTTACTAATTTTTCTTTCACCGCATCATACATATTGAACTCATTTTGCTTTGGCGTACCAATATCACAAAAGACGATCTGAGTACCTTTATTTGACGTGGTGTCCTTGTAAATTTCCGCAATCTTTCTGGCGCTTACATTCACTTTATTATCCGGATGATCACTGTACTTCCGTTCATTAACCAATCTCATGTCGGCCGCCATTTTCTTTGCATAGTTGGTAGCAATCAACATTCTTCCCTTATCTTCCTCCCTGGTTAGCTTTCCTCTGCCAATCAACCTTCCGTCTCCGGTTTTAGCAAACTGCATGAGGTTCTTGATGAATGCGGATTGCTCTGGTGTCGGCTTAATATTCACCAATGTTTCTCTTAATTCGGGCTTATCCAATCTTATGTGTTTAGCAGTTTTATAATCAGTAATTTCATTATAGAATAAAGCGAGCTCCGGTACTTTGATAAAATGCCGGAAACGTTCTTTCGCAATAATTTCATTGGTCACTGAAAATTCAAAATCCGTTGTCTTGCGTGCAAACACGGCTGCCCATCCATCAAAGTTTTCAATGTGCTGCCGTTCCATCTCTTTCGGACGCAGGTATTTGAACAGTAGATACATTTCGGTCAGGCTGTTGGATATCGGGGTACCGGAAAGAAAGGTTACGCACAAATCACTGTTAAACCGGTTTTGCAATTCCCGGACTGCAAACAGCATATTGAGTGCCTTTTGGCTTCCTTCCATATTGCCAAGCCCCGCAACCCTGTTATGACGGGTAGTAAAAGTGAGGTTCTTAAACTTATGAGATTCATCTACGAACAGGTGATCAATTCCCATATCTCTAAAGTTGATACCCCTATCCTTCTTTTCTTCTATATCTTTAAGCACTGCCTTCAGTTTTCCTTCAAGATTATTCTTTCGTATTTCCAACCCTTTGAGCATCTTTTTGGAAATCTCTCCACCGAGATCTTTGAGGGTTTCCAGGTCATGCTCTATATTTTCCAATTCCTTTTTGAATATCTCTTTTTGTATTTCCGGCGACTGCGGTATTTTGCCAAACTGGTCATGGGTAAGAATAATGCAATCCCAATTGTTGTTTTTGATTTCATGAAACAGCCTTAATCTTTGCGCAGGTGTAAAATCATTTTGTCCGGGAAAAAGAATCCTGGCCTGGGGATAGGCTTTTTTATACGTATCTGCTATCTGATTAACATTTGCCTTTAATGCCACTATCATCGGTTTATATACGATGCCAAGCCTTTTCATTTCCTGTGCAGAAACAATCATGGTCAACGTTTTACCCAAACCCACTTCGTGATCAATCAAAGCTCCACGGTTCTGAATAATGCGCCATGCGGCATTTTTTTGAGAACTATACAAATCTTCGATGCCTAACGCTTTTCTGTGTAAACCGGGAAAGCTTAAATGATTGCCGTTATACTCCCGCAGCACGTAACAATTAAAGGTGTCGTTATATAGGTTCTCAATATTTTTTTTCTCTTCATCTGGTAAGTCTCTCAGCCATGTTACAAAACCACTTCGCATTTGCTCAATTTTTTGATGCGCCAACTGTATGGCTTCATTATCCGGCACGCGGGTAGTTTTGCCATTTCCAGCAGATACTTCATAAGTAAAGAAAGGCGTTGTATTTTCCAGAGCATGCTCCAGCAGCATATAGCCGTAGGTTGTCCTGCCACTTTTAGGCGTTACGGCAAACTCCCTGGCCACCTTCATATTTACTGCTGTGTTTACCTTGAATGCATCCAGGGAAGGGAAATAGTTAATAGTGGTATCCTGCTCAAATAAAGCAGTAGCAAACCGCTCATAATAAGAGGTAGGTATCCACCGTTCTCCTAAATTAAAGTCAAGCAATTCAAAGGGAATGCGCTCTGGTTGCACTTTTGCAATTGCTTCAGCGCTTCGCTTAAATTGCAGATTATCGGGATATCGATTGATAAGTTCATTTGCCTGCCGTAATTTTTCAACCACATTACCGCTTAAATATTTATCGCTTGTTTCCCATACATCATTAGCAGGATTCAGATAGATGTAATTTCCAAGACGGGTAATTACTTCCCGTTCAGGCAGTTCCATTGCAACACTAATGAATTTCAAATCAACCTTGCCGGTATCATTGAGACTATGGGTCAGCGCTTCAACCGGATCATCGGTTACAAACCGCTCCTTTACCTGGTGAATGGGATGTGTAAGTATATCTGCCTTTACAAAATGCTCTCCATTGCGCCGTTCCAGTGATGATATGATCGTGAGTCCAAAAGCTCCATCTTCGAGTATATGCCTTCGATTATCGGGATTATTCAGAAGGCCGTACTCCGAAACAAATTGATCATAGGTTTTGTCGAGACCGGTCCTATCGTTTTCGCTCATCTTCTCTCCTGAAACTTCTTTTGCTGAAAGTTCCAGGTATGTATCACGTAACACTATGTATTTCTCATAAAAATTGATATTTTCTAAAAGGCGGAGCGGATGGAAAATCGCCTGATTGTATTCAGGATCAGGGCTGCCAATTGTGCCAACTTCTCGCATATGCACTACCAACGTCCCTTCCTGGTAATAAGGCTTCATCCCAATAAAAGGAACCGGATCTTTTGTATCAAACCGGAAATAATTACTCAGTGTTTGATCGCCTTCATATTTAAAACTGTGGTCAAACTGTTTTAGCAAATTGAAAATGTCCGTAAGCTCATGACGCAAAAAGCGTGCATCCATCCAATTAACCGGCAGATGCGATACTTCTTTTACATTGGAATAAAGTTTGTATAAAAAGCGGTTGCTGTTGTGCTGCCTGGCTGCAAGCAATACAAGGCTTTCATGCCGTGGCTTATCCGTTGTTCTTATGGTGCCGATGATGCGGGCGGTTGCCTTTTGTATAACCGTCACATCGATCGGATTGATATATGCCATTGCGCGATCAATTTGTGCCGGAGCGATATCAAATAATCCTAATTGCACCGAATGAATTTCGGTTTTACTTTCCGGCATTGGCTGATATGTTAGTTCCTTGCCGTTGCTTTTTACTTGGACTGGTTGAACGAATGCATGCTCATAAAGTTT
>JBQCFI010000334.1:0-2062 GCA_051959325.1 Ginsengibacter sp.
TTTCATTTTATTAATTACAAGAGCCAACGGACAAAATTTATTCCCGGTAAAAGTGGACGGTTGCGCAGTTTCCGCATTTTGCCTCGATTGTGGCGACCCAAAAGCTACTTATGATGAAGACAGCTTTAATCAAATCATCAAAGCAATCAATACAAAGTATAATTTTAAAGGTGCCAGTGGACAAATTGTTTTACAGGTGTTGATCGATTCTTCCGGAAATGGTTGTGTTCTCAGTCATAATGATGCTTCTAAAAATTCAGTCACACTGGACTTAATCCAATACCTGGATCATTGTAAATGGAAGCCTGCGGTTAAAGATAGTAAACCGGTAGCCTCATCAATTAATGTGGCTTTCAAACTGAATAATGATCAACTATCGGGAGAAATTCAGAGAGTTGACCTTGAGGCATTCAACGACAATATGAGTAATCCCGGAACTCCGGAGGTTTACAATAAAACGTATCATTATGAAAATCCCTCATTAAGCTCTTATGAAATAACCGTGTGGCAAAAAGAGAATTCTGATTTACCCAATGATATGAGCCAACATTGTGTTGCAGATAAAAATGATGATATCTGGTATGGCACCTACAGCGGCTTTGTCAAATTTGATGGCAAAAAGATAACTAGGTTGAATGAGAAGAATTCTCCTTTTAAAGCAAAGGAATCAATCAATGAAATGGCAGTAGACAGGAACAATAATAAATGGGTGGCTTCCGGTGATTCATTGTACAGGTTTGACAATAAGAAATGGAGTAATTTTTTGGTTCCCGGAAGAAAAGCTATTGGGGCTTTTGGAATCACCTGTAACAATTTTGGTGAAACATTCATTTGCAGTGATTCAGGCCTGATCATTATAAAAAATGAAAAAGTAACTATTCTTACAAAAAAGGAGATAAAGGAACTGCCTTCCAACCAAATATTTTATGCTTTCAGAGATAAGATGGAAAGACTATGGATAGGAACTTTTAAAGGTACTATCATGATTGATAAAAACAATAAAGTGAAAACTTTCGATCAATCAGAAACCCCGCTTAAGGAAACAGCAATTACTAATGCAGTGGAAGATGAAAATGGTAATGTTTATTTTGCGCTGTATGCTTATATTCACAGCGACCAGAGAGACAGGCCCGAAGAAGGTTTTGCCCGGTTGTCCAAAGACGGAGAATGGACACACTATAACGACATTAACTCGGGTCTTCCTGCTGACTATGTCAATTCGTTGTGGTACGATAAATTTGAGAAAGTTCTTTGGATCGGAACCAATGAAGCCGGTTTAGTGAGATATGATCTAAAGGATGGCTGGGAAAACTATCACAACAAAAACTCAGAGGTGCCCAGTTCTTATATTTTCCAAATAACACAGGACTCCAAAGGCAATCTTTATGTGGCTACTTTTAATGGAATGATGAGAATCGCGAGGAAAAGATAAGTTGATTTTAAAGCTATAATTCCACCTCTTCTTCGCGCAAGATTTTCTTCCACGTTCATTTGCAGCCGCCGAAAAAATTCAGCAATTAGTTTTAGCACGTTCCATTCCGGCCAGGAAGTAATCAGTCACATCCAGGAGCCAAAGAACAATTTATTACATAATTACCGGACCTGCGGATAATTGTATTCGTGCGACTAAATGGCTTGCCATATGTTTCCAGAGTTGTGTGATGAATAGATGATGAATGAATCAATTTTTTTCTAAAGAATCTTCGGATGTTCGTACTTTCGGAAATACAAATGTTGGCTACAAATCAGCGTATTTCCGCACGATTCGAAATTAATTTCACAGGCTAACTTTTGGCATTAAGCCTCATAAATATCTGCCAATGCAAAAGCTTATCGTTACCATTTTCGTTGCTGTAATAAGTTTCCACCTGTTCGCGCAAAGTAAAGCGGATAACATCTTATTGAAGAATTATCGTCCTGTATCCATTTATAAAACACCGACGGCAAACATTCAAAAAGCATCTTTTCCAGTTATTGATATGCATTCTCACGATTATGTGCACACGAAAAATGATGTGGATGATTTGGTGAAGCTGATGGATAAAATGAATATTAAAAAGAC
>JBQCFI010000335.1:0-4907 GCA_051959325.1 Ginsengibacter sp.
ATGCCTGGTCGGGATTTTTATCGTAATAATCCTGGTGATAATCTTTTGCTTCATAAAAAGCTGTGTAAGGTGCTATCTGTGTCACAATTTTATTTTTATAAGCTTTTACTTGATTTAGTTTATTGATATAATATTCTGCCTTTTCTTTTTGCGCCGCATTATGATAGAATATTTCAGAGCGATATTGTGTGCCGACATCATTTCCCTGTCTATTGAGCTGGGTTGGATCATGAGCGGTAAAAAACGCTTCGAGCAATTCATCATAAGTGATCTGAGAAGGATCAAAAATGATATTGCAGGCTTCGGCATGGCCGGTTGTGCCGGTACAAACTTCTTCATAAGAAGGGTTTTTGACATGGCCACCGGAAAAGCCTGAAATGACTTTTTCTACACCCTTTAACTGTTTAAACTGCGCATCAACGCACCAAAAGCAACCGGCTGCAAAGGTAGCAGTATCCAGTTTTTTGCCGTTGTCCAAAGTTGTGGTTAATTCATCTACCGGTGCCTTTTCATTTTTTGCCTGGACACATCTTGTGGCAAAAACAGGAATAGCCGCCAGGAAAAATACCAATTGAAACATACTTTTTTTCATAACAAACTTATTTTAGAAATATCTACGTAAAATTATTCCATCCAAACCTCAATAAGATGTTAATGATTTCTATGAATGCCTTTTATAGGGATTAAGCTGAGAATAAGAAAATCAAAAACATCGCTATTTGTCCTTTTACTGTTGCACTATATTTGTTGAAGTTTGAAGAATCGATTATAAAAAAGAACAACCTCAATTTAAAACATTATGCCGAAAAAAAGTGCAGGGATTTTATGGTATCGGCTTCAAATTGATGTCCTGCAAGTGTTTTTAGTACATCCCGGGGGTCCTTTTTGGAGAAATAAAAATGCAGGTACGTGGTCAATACCGAAAGGTGAATTCGAGGAAGGCGAAGATCCATTGCAGGCGGCGAAAAGAGAAATGCAGGAAGAAACGGGAATAGACCCCGATATAGAAGGACTGCGCAGTTCTGAATTCTTGCAATTAAGTCCGGTACGCCAGAAAAGCGGGAAAATAGTTTATGCATGGGCAGCACAAGGCGACTTTGATGCTTCTCAATTAACAAGCAATACTTTTGAATTAGAATGGCCTCCAAAATCGGGAAAGAAAGGAACTTTTCCGGAAGTGGATAAAGGTGAATGGTTAACGATTGAGGAAGCAAAAAAAAGAGTTCTTGCTTATCAATTACCACTGATTATCCAGCTGGAAGAAATTATTTGAACTATATTTCTTTATTTAAATGATTACTTTGATTCTCAATCATAAAATAATATAAATCAAACTAATAGGTGCACAATAATGCGTGGGAATTCTATTTCTTTATAAATTTCAACGCCCTATCCTCTCCTTCTATTTTCAGAAAATATACCCCTGGCTGCAAAAAGCTCACGTCGATTTTATTTGAAATAGAATTGCTTTTTATCACATAAATCACCCTTCCATTTGCATCAATGACCTTACACGTAGGATTGTCCATTTGAAATCCCGGATCTATGAATAAATTCCCATCAGCCGGATTCGGAAATAGCTTTATTTTTTGGTTTGTTGCATTGGTAATGGCAACGGCAGATGCCGAATTGCTAATCGCTGTTCCGTGCAATGTACCATCAACAGAAAGTGCCGTAATTTTAAACCATACCTTATCGCCGTTCTTAACAACCGGATTTTGCCATTGATAAAAAGTATCCTTAATTCCCTGTGCAATGGATTTAAAAGTAGCCTTATCATCAATGCTGTAATCAAGATTATAAGTAACGGGATTGCCATCGTCCGGATTCATTAATTGCCAAGAAACAGGTACAGAAGTTTTGTAGATTCCTCCATCCGGGTTTTTGATAGCAACGTGTGGATCTTCATAAGAATGCAAAAGTTCAGCAAACCCAACACCGGTTACTGCATTACCATTCACTGTGCCTCTAATCGTTGTAGCTCCTTCAAAAAATCTGAAGGGCCATGCCACTTCAGAGTTTTTATCTTTTGTACTAATCGTCAGATCAATTTTGTTTTTTTCAGATGTCAATCTCCATTTATCGGAATAACACATTAAAGTATCCGGCATCCGGTTAAAGCCAAGCCGTTCTATTGTAAAGTCGCTTGTGGTATATTGTGTATCATCGTTCACATACGCTGCTAATATGCGGTACCTGTTATTTTTTGGTATCGTATTTTGAGCAGTAAAAACATTCCAGATGTTCAAATCCATCCCATTCGATAACTGCACCTGGAGCCACTCATATTTCTCTCCTGTCCACGGATTGAAATTACCATATTGCCTGTCGATCCATGAAGTTCCGGTTACATCTTCAGAAACACCATTCAAGGTCAGTTTGCCAGCAACATCATTGCGGGTTTGTGAATAATAGAAAGTGTAATTATTCAAGCCCTGATCCATGTAACCGGAATCCGCTAAGATCAAAGGCCGCTTTATACTGCTACAATTTAAATTCAAACCTACATTTAACGAAGCTGCCTGTATCGTATATTGAAATGGAATGAGTTTGCCATTTCCATCTGCTTTATTCGTCCAACTTTCATTTCCTTCTTTATAAACAGATGCATGAATATCCAGGTGGTCGGTTGCAATACTTGTATAATTTACGGGAGTGGCATCCTGGTAAAACTTTCCCGTAGCATCATCTGTGAGATTCAATATTCTGAAACCATCAAAATCAAGCACCGGATAATAGAAATAAGTGAGCATGTAGCTATATGTTTTACCCGAATTGTTTCCGGCAAGATGACCGGATGTGTACCACCATTCTACCGGTTGTGATGGATGCCTTCCTTCATCTGCCGGAAAAGAAATTAAACTACCGGTTGGTTTGTAAGGAAACAATTTCCAATCTTGAGAATAACAAAAATTGCTAATAAAAACAGCAGTTATAAAAAGGTAAAGTCTAAACATCGTGCATAAAATATTTTTGCCTAAAGTATCGATTATTCAAATGAACAAAATAATTAGAATTACACAAAGGAACTACTCTTTCCTTTTCCAAATCACTGATCTTTCTTCCAGGTAATTTAGAACAAAATCGAAACAGATTTTATCATCTCCAATCAATTCAGGAGGATATACACCTTTCTTTGTAAATAGTTTATTTACCAGCAAATTAACGGATGCTGTGCAGGTATAACCGGTTGCTCGCGCCATGGATGAAGTTTGTGTGGCGGTATTGTAATAATCAAGCAAATTGTACTCGATTGTTTTTCCTTCTCCATGCAATACTACTTTCATTACGGTTAGTTCTTCTTCATTTTCTTGTAACTTCCATTCGTTGAGTAAAATCTGCGAGGTAAAATCAATGGGAGAAATTTCTTTTGCATCTGCCATGATCTTTTCATTACTGAAAAATCCACTTTGCTGTAAAACAGTGATGAGATTAACGTGGCCGGGATAACGAAGTGTTTTTTCTTTCTGATTTGGAATATGCGGCATGGTATATAAAAGTGAGCGAAGGCCATCTGTGTTAAAAGCTTCCAATAATCCAAGTCCATCAAAATCGATCAATTCCAAATCTGTTAATGCCGGCTTGATAACAATTTCCCCATTCTCTTTTAACCGAGCAGGCCTGGTATATTCTTCAATTACATCAATCGGAGAAAAAGGCGCTTTGTAATTGAATGGTGGTTTAGGGTGAACTGGCAATCCTCCTACATAAATTTCAAAATCATCAATCTTCATTTCCTGGTTATATCGGCCGATAATGAAATTGCTCATTCCAGGCGCCACTCCTGTATCAACAATTGCAGTTACATTTTTTTCTTTTGCTAAAGCATCCAACTGCAAAGCATCTTCAGGAAAAAAAGAAATATCCACTACATTTTTACTGCATTCAATTACTGTCTTTAATGTATCAAAACCGATAAAACCGGGAACGGCTGTTACCACTAAATCAAAAGGCCTGAGGAAAGCTTCATATGCAGAAAGGTCTTTCAAATTTTGTACAGCAACTTCAATTGCAGGATTTTTTTCTTTGAGCGATTCTAGATTATATTCATTTAAATCAAAAGAAGTAACATCGAAATCTTTTGCAAGATCAAGAGCTATAGCGCTCCCTACCATACCTGCACCAAGAACAGCAATCTTCATATTTAAAAAGTTTGTGTAAAGATGCGTAAAAAATGAAGGTGTAGCAAAGCAACAAATAGGTGGAATTTATTTCTCCGGCGCGCTTCGTATTGAGGAAGCTCATTTAACCCCAGTAAAGCGACAACATTTTGACATTGTATTCGGGCAGGAAGCCTGAAACCTAATTCTCGGATTGTTCTGCAAGGAAGGTGTAAGGATCGATTGAAAAATACGATTCCAATGCTGTAGGAAGTTCCCCAAGTTCAATATTCAGACAGCATTTATTTTCCCTGATTTGCCATAAGTAAAAATTTTTACTGTCCTCACAAATTTCAGGAAGCATTTCTTTTAAAAGGCCATTCCAGCAAGCGTCCTGCAATTGCTCAGATTCTGAACGAAGATGATCATTTTCAGAATTCATTTTTTGCCAGCACTGCATGGAAGTAAAATGAGTGCCCGTCATCAATAAAATTTCCTGCTGCAGATTTGTTTTCATGATTGACAATTTTTAATCTGTTATTAAGACCTGGGATTTGCTTTCTGAATTAATATGCTTTCTGGAAATTATTGTTAAAAAGAAAAAACCGTGGATAGTAATAACGTAAAAAGAAACTGGTTATTTTATCAGAATTCACACAACATATCAGCATTACAACAAACAAACAAACAAATAACTCATTTTTATATTGCCTTTATGCAATTACGTTTTACAGCGAAAGAATTATTTGATCGTTCAATATTTTTAAAACTTTATTTTTAACCGCTTAAAACAAATAACTTTTCATG
>JBQCFI010000336.1:0-14685 GCA_051959325.1 Ginsengibacter sp.
AAAATTGTATCGGTAGAAGCGCGGCATGCTGCGTGGGTGCGTGATGCAATCACTCCCGGTTCATTTGCAGATATGACTGCAGTAAACGCAATGGGTCTGGATATGGAACGCAAGCCGGGTGATGTATTGGCAATTGCGAGCGCGTTTCTAAAAACAAAAATCAATGCAAGTAATTTACCAACCAGTTAAAACTTTATTATTATGAACTTACAAAATATTCTTACAGAAATAGAAAAAACAGATCCAGAAGTTTACGACAGGCTCGACACACGCAGAAACGTGATGAAAAGTTTTGCAAAAACATCCGGCAAGATTGCCCTCGCCGCGTTGCCTTTTGCATTAGGCTCGATGTTTCAAAAAGCCTATGGTTCTCCTACAACGCCAACAGATGTGATCCTTGATACGTTAAATTTCGCGCTCACACTTGAGTATCTTGAAGCAAACTTTTATATCAAAGCCGTTGCCTCAGGAATTATTCCTTCCGGAGATGCTTTAAATTCACTTACTGTTATCCGCGATCATGAAAATGAGCATGTAACTTTTCTTAAAACAGCTATTACCGCAGCAGGAGGAACACCGGTTTCTTTCACTGCCAGTAATTTTGATTTCACTGCAAAAGGAACTTTTCCAAAGGTATTTTCGGACTATGGAACGTTGCTTGCGGTAGCGCAAACTTTTGAAGATACCGGCGTCCGGGCTTATAAAGGACAAGCACCGAATCTCATTTCAAACAATGATTATCTGACCGCAGCATTGCAGATCCATTCAGTGGAAGCAAGGCATGCAGCGCATCTTCGTGAAATGAGAAAAATGGCGAATTTATTAGTTCCTTCAGGAGTTGATGTGAAACCTTGGATCACTTTGAATCAAAGCGGGATCGCCACTGCTGCAGTGCAGGCAAGTTATAACGGCGAAGAAAATGTAACGCAGGCGGGAGTAATGATTACAAACATCGGTGGACAAAAGATATCAGCCGCTGCTGCATCGGAAGCATTTGATGAGCCGCTGACCAAAGATCAGGTTACAGCAATTGTCACTCCGTTCTTCGCGTAATTTAATAAAGAAAAAAAATGATCCTGATTTCGCGGGATCATTTTTTTTAATTCTTTTTTTGAGGAGAAAATCTTCCTTCCGAAGAAATATATGCCTTAAATGCTTATTTCAAATTCATAGATGAGATAATCTTTTCAATTTTCTCGTCCAGGAGATTTTTTGTTTTATCAAAATCATCCACACTCTTCAAAGGCATATTCACACTGAAATAAAATTTTATTTTTGGTTCTGTTCCGCTAGGCCTGGCAGAGATTTTACTTCCATCTTCAGTAATGAATTGCAACACATTACTTTTTGGCAAATCAATTTTTTTTGTTTCTCCTGTAGCCAGGTTTTTATTTGTTTGTAATTGGTAGTCTAAAAATTCGACCACTTTGCTTCCTGCAATTTCTTTTGGTGGATTATCACGATACCCCTGCATCATGTCCGCAATTTCTTTCGAACCATTCATTCCTTTTTTAGTAAGGGAAATTAATTTCTCATAGTAAAATCCATACTCAACATATAGTTCCAGCAATTTTTGAAAAAGTGTTTTACCTTTTTCTTTCTCTACGGCAGACATTTCACAAATCATAGCAACAGCGCTGACTGCATCTTTATCACGCACTTTATCTCCAATCATTAAACCAAAACTTTCCTCTCCACCTACCACATAATTTTCCTTTCCTTCTTTTTCCCTGATCAATTCTGCAATCCATTTAAAACCGGTAAGTGTATTATAACACGCTATATCATTTTTTGCAGCAATTTTATCAATTATATCGGTTGTAACAATTGTCTTAATCACCATGTCATTTGGCTGTGCTATTCCTTTCTTTTTCCTGGTTTCAATGATATAATTAAACACCATCATAGCGGTCTGGTTTCCATTCAATAAAACCCATTCTCCATGATTGTCTTTTACCCCAACTCCTACCCTGTCTGCATCCGGATCGGTTCCCAATAAAATATCCGCATCCTGTTCTTTTGCTTTTTTTAACCCAATGCTCATGGTTTCTTTTTCTTCCGGATTGGGATAAAATACTGTTGGAAAATTTCCATTGGGAGTTGCCTGTTCTTCCACAATATGAACATTGTCAAAACCATAAGCAGCAAGGGCCTTGGGCACCAGCATGATTCCCGTTCCATGAATGGGAGTATAAACAATTTTAAGATCATGCTCTTTGATACAAGCATCGGGATTGATACTCAAACCTTTTACCATTTCAATATACTTCTCATCCAAATCTCTTCCAATTAAGGTAATATTTTCAGGCTTGCCATTCCATTTTACATCATCGAGGCTTTTGATCTTTTCTACTTCGTCGATCACATTTTTATCATGAGGCGGTACCAACTGGCCGCCATCTTTCCAATAGGCTTTGTAGCCATTATATTCTTTCGGATTGTGTGAAGCTGTAATCACAACGCCGCCCTGGCACTGCAAGGTGCGAATCGTGAAACTCAGTTCAGGCGTAGGTCTTATGTCATCAAACAAATAAACTTTTATTTCGTTTGCCGCAAAAATTTCAGCGGCAATTTCAGCAAACCGGCGGCTGTTATTTCTTACATCATGGGCAATGGCAACCTTTACGTCCGGGAAAGATTTTTTTAAATAATTGGCATATCCTTGCGTGGCCATGCCAATGGTATATTTATTCATCCTGTTTGTTCCGACGCCCATAATTCCACGAAGGCCGCCGGTTCCAAACTCAAGATCTTTGTAAAATGCATCTTCTAATTGTGTACCATCATCTTTTTGTAATTCCTGGATCTGGCTTTTAGTTTCTTCATCATAATTACCGTTAAGCCATTCATTTATCTTGTTTTCTGTTTTTGTATCCATGACATTTTTTTTTACAATTTAAAGATATTCTTTTTGTTTTATTTTCAATTTTCTAAAAGCCAATGATGTTATTTTTGCGCGATGTTTTTATCAGCAAACAAACAAATAACGGTTTTTCTTTCTCTTCTTTTCTTTGGATTTATTGTTCCTTCAAAAAGCTTTTCACAAGATACTTTCAAAGCAGATATTTCTTTTAATAAATCTGTTTTTAATTTTTCAAACAAGGCTGAAGCTGCCGATACTTTTAAAATCTATCCTTTCAATAAAAAAAGACTGAGATTGGTGACAGCCGCCAATATTGTTGGTTACGGGGGAACGCTTATTGGATTAAACGCGATCTGGTATGCAAAATATCCGCGTTCGTCTTTTCATTTTTTTAATGATGATGCTGAATGGCAACAGATGGATAAAGTGGGGCACATTTACAGCGCTTATACCGAAAGCAGGGCCACAATGGAAGCGTGGCGATGGGCGGGTTTGTCGCGAAAAAAAAGTATCTGGATTGGGGGCTTGAGTGGAGTTGCCTATCAATCAATCATTGAAATTCTGGATGGATTTTCTTCCCAGTATGGTTTCAGCCCGGGAGATTTTACTGCAAATATTATCGGTTCCGCGACTTTCATTTCACAAGAGCTTTCATGGAATGAACAAAAAATTAAATTGAAGTTTTCATTTCACCGGAAGAATTATGGTGAGCCAGACTTAGATAAAAGAGCCGACCAACTTTATGGTAATACAGAAATCGAAAGATTTATCAAGGATTATAACGGGCAAACTTATTGGGCGAGTGCAAACATTCAATCGTTTTTCCCCAAAACAAAATTGCCGCGATGGCTCAATATTTCTTTTGGCTATGGTGCAGAAGGTATGTTTGGAGGCACTAAAAATATAGGTTATAATGACCAGGGAAATGTAATTTTCAACCGCACGGATATCAAGCGATACCGGCAGTGGTATCTCTCTCCGGATATCGATTTCACGAAGATGAGAACCAACAAAAAAGGGATAAGGGTTTTGCTGTTTGTACTGAATTCTTTTAAATTTCCTGCTCCCACTTTAGAATATTCGAACGGTAGTTTTAAAACACATTGGATCGTATTTTAAGAACGAATATAGTAACCTGATAGGTTATAATCAGTGAGCAAATAAATAACTTGATTTTGTGTTTATGTTTTGACGAAAACTTAAATGGATAAAATCCTTCTGAGTAGAGATTTCTTTTTTGTCGGATAATCTAACTGTTCTTCATTGGAATCATCTTTTTTAGCAATAAAATTGGTAATGCCATATTGCAAAGCTGTTCCCAATGCTTTTTTTACAATGCCGGCAGACTTTCCAACGACCATTTTGCGTGAAAAATAACCGGCGCCAAGGCCTATGGCTACTTTTAAAAGATTATGTTTAAGTGTAGTAGATTCCTGCACCTCGTGCAGGGTATTTTTTAAGATATTGGTGGGCTTTAATTCTTCAAGCACGATATGAAAATGATCTTTCAGATCTTCACCCAAAAAATTTCTTCGCCTTTCCAGCCGTTTGATGGCTGTAGAAAGATCTGAAGTATTTGCAATGATCTCAAGCTTTTCCTCGGCTATTTCTTCATTATTCATTTCCAGAAGATTTAATCTACTAATTCTTTGATGAGCGTATTACTGATAGGCTCTTTTAATAATTTATTCTTCGATTTGTACATAACAAGTCCGATGATAATATAAATGGCTGCCATAATAAAAAACCCCCAGAATGCATGTCCCAGCCACATCCCTATTAATAATGCCAAACCTATCGTGATGCATACAAGCATCAAAAACAGCAGCAGTATTAATATTACAGAAACGATTATAGTGGATAAAAGCCCCGAAACTTTATTAATACCCTTTAATTTATATAAATCAACCGTCGTTTCTATATAATCCTTCAGTTTATTAAATAATACTTCCACACTGGTAGGGTTATTTTCCATGTTATTTATTTTATCACCGGACATTGCCTTTAAAAACAGCTAAACAAATTTTATGAATTAACGGGATTTGGATTTCTCACGTCATTTTTCATAGCATTTGCTTTTTCTTTTGCCTGGTTTACCATGTCTTTCCCCATATCTTTTCCTTCAGATACCAGGCTTGATAATTTTTGTTTTGCGGCATCATATTTTTCAGAAACGGTGTCTGAAATATCATTATACGTGTCCTTTACACTTCCGGCAATATCAGAACCCTTTTCAGCGATTTTTCTGCGGGTTTCTGTGCCTTTATCCGGAGCGAATAAAATGCCTAATACAGCGCCTGCTGCGGCACCTGCTAATACGCTTGCGAAAACTTTTCCTGCGCCCATAATTTTAAATTTTAAGTTTTATAAATGTTGTTTAAACAGCGTAAAGATAAAATACATTGCCAAGAAAAAAAATGAATCTTCGGAATCTCTGAAATCCTTTATCTATGGGTGTTTTGGCAAAAAACTAACTTTTGAAACAGCACGTTTTTTTTAAACATTTTGAGTAAAATATTGCCCATTATGAGGAAGAATTTTTAAAAAATTTTACTGCTTTGCCTCAAAAAATAAAACACCGCGCATTTATTGATTTCCAAAAAATTCTTTTTTCTCTGGCATAGTATTTTAATATATTGAAAGTCAACAAACTCAATAAATTATCTTTTTATCTTTTAAAAATTTTCATCGTGAATCAGAACCATCAAACACCTGCAGAAAAGGCAGGAAAAAATAACGGAAAAAATAAACTTTCTCAATTCTTCAATCGTTTTTCTGCCGTTATAACCAAAGCAACCGGCGGCGTTTACGCGTTTATCGTTGCAATTGCCATTGTGATTATTTGGGCGGTCACCGGTCCGGTTTTTAAATTTTCGGACACCTGGCAGCTCGTTATTAATACAGGAACGACCATTGTCACCTTTCTAATGGTTTTTGTAATTCAGCATTCTCAAAATAAAGACACGATTGCCCTGCAGCTCAAACTGAATGAATTGATCGCAGCCAGCCAGGCCAGCAATAAATTAATAAGCGTTGAAGAGCTAACAGATGAAGAATTGGAAGTGATGCAAAAGTTCTATGCGCATTTATCAAACATTACCAAAAAAGAAAAAGAAAATCAGATCCATTCGTTAGAAGAAGAAAAAGACCTCCTGGAAAAGGAACAAGACAATCTCCAGGAAAATATTGATGAGGTAAAAAAAACCGTACGGAATAAATAAATTTTATAAAAAACGGATTGTCGCCAATTCGTACCTACACCATTAAGAGCTTTTCAAACTACAGTGCACAAAACCTATCTCTTTGCAGAACAATTATTTTAAAGATTAACCACGGAAATCAGATTTTTCATTCGTTGCATATTTTTCTGGCATTATATTTTGGTACCGCATTCGTGAGGTTTGTTTTTAAATTCTAAAATAAGTGAAAAGTCAAAATATAAACCCAACAGAGAAACGTGGCAAAGAGAAACAAAGCAAATTTTCTAAATTCTTCAATAATTTTTCTGAAGGAGTTACGAAAGTAACAGGAGGAGTCGTTGCTTTTATTACTGCCATTACCATTGTGATTCTGTGGGCAGTCACCGGACCGGTTTTTAAGTTTTCAGATACGTGGCAACTGGTAATGAATACAACAAGCAGCATCATTACTTTTTTAATGGTTTTTGTAATCCAGCATACCGAAAATAAAGACATCGTCGCCCTGCAGGTTAAACTGGACGCATTGATAGAAAAGAGCAATGTGAGTGATAAAATGATCAATGTTGAGGAACTATCTGACGAACAACTGGAAGAGATAAAAAACTATTATAACGCAAAAAAAGAAAAGCAAACCACAAACCAGGATATCAATACTTCAGAATAAAAAATATAATTTATAAACATAAAACCTCGTTATGAACAGAAACAAGCTAATAAAGCTCCTTCCTTTTTTCCTCCTCGTCCTGCTATTAAGCAGTTGCAGCGTTATAGGCGGTATTTTTAAAGCCGGCGTTTGGGTTGGCGTTATTGGAATTGTTATCGTACTGATAATAATTATCTGGCTCGTAAGCAAAGCAACCAAAAAATAATTTTAAGAGATGCATTTTCTGTAATTTTCATGATGGTAAAAAATATTTTTGATAAAATAGCCACCCGCACCAGGATTGGTTTTCTTGCCGCATTCTTTCTGTTATTTGTTTCTTATGTGCTCACATTTATTTCTACCCGAAAAGTTGTTAGCCAGGATTATTGGATGAACCATACCAATGAAGTAATTCACAACCTTGATAATATTGTTGCTTTCGTTACAAAAGGGGAATCTGCGTTCAGGGGTTATCTCCTTACACAGGATAAAACTTTACTTGCTGATTATGATGAAAGCATTCGAAATACAGACAGCACTTTTTCGAGATTAAAAATATTGACCAAAGATAACCGGCGTCAACAAAAGAACCTGGATACACTTCATGATTTTATCGATGAGAAATATTTGTTGATTGAAAATGTCCTTTACCGGTTTTTTTCAACCGGTAAAATGACTCCTGAGATTTTAAAAGGCGAAAACCAGGGAGCGTTGAAAACAAAAGTGATACAGGATGAAATCACTAAAATGAAAAATGATGAAAGCAATCTGTGGAATGAAAGATCGGAAAAAGTGACTGAATATTCAGGGTTGATACAGGCGCTCAATATTCTTTCACTGATTGTTGCTGTTTTACTGACCATTTATTCATTAGTCGTTTATAATAAAGAAAACAAAGAGAAGCAACTTGCTTCTAAAAAAGCAGAAGAATATGAGCGCGAGCTACAGGAAAGGGTTAAACAACTTTCTAAGCTAAACACCGAATTAATTGAGTTGAGAAGACTGGAAAAATATGTTGTAACCGGAAGAATCGCCCGAGTTATTGCTCATGAGGTGAGAAATCCATTAACGAATATTAACCTTGCGACGGAACAATTAAGATCTGAATTGGAGGATAATGACAGTTCGGAAATGCTTTTCTCAATGATCAGCAGAAACTCTGAAAGAATCAATCAACTGGTAAGTGATCTATTGAACTCAACGCGTGTAACTGAACTTACTTTTGTTGATGCTTCTATCAATGAAATACTTGATGCAGCAATTGAACTGGCACATGACAGAATTGAACTGAACCATATAAAAGTGATCAAAAACTATGACACGAATCTTTGTCCTATTTCCGTCGATATCGAAAAGATTAAAATTGCATTTTTGAATATAATTGTGAATGCAGTAGAGGCGATGAACGAGGATGGAGTTTTAAAAATTAGTAGTGAAAATCAGGATGGACATTGCACGGTAAGAATTTCAGATAATGGGAAAGGAATGACGAAATCGGAATTAGATCGTTTATTTGAGCCCTATTTTACCACCAAACAAAAAGGAAACGGCCTTGGACTTGCCAACTCACAAAATATTATTTTAGGACATAAAGGAAATATCACCGCTGAAAGTGAATATGGAAAAGGCACCACTTTTACGATTACTTTTTAAAAAGTGACGTTCGACTCAATCTCTTTTTTGCGCCGATCTTAATTTTGAAAGTTGATGTAATTTTTTATAGATCCGGTTCTGTTGTAAGCCGGAAGTATCGGCACCCATCAGCATTCCCCATGGTTTCAAACTGTCTATCTGATCACAAAGTATTTTGATGAATGCAATGGCGGGCACAGATAAAAATAATCCGGAAATGCCCGTGAGCGCTCCTCCGATCACAACGCCCAGCACAGAAATTAACACATTTATCCGAAGCCTGGAAGAAACGATGTTGGGCATCAGAATATTTACATCAATCATATGAATTCCATAAAAAATTACCACTATCCAAATGACATCGCTGGTATGTGCAGAAGTAGTTAACGTAACGACAACGGTAAAAAGAGTAGCGGTAAACATTCCCAGGTAAGGGATAATATTCAACACTGCTGATAAAACACCAAAGAAAATCGCGTATTTGATTCCTAATATTAAAAGGCCAACAGAATTGGCAAAAGCTACTATGGACATTTCGATTACGATCCCAACCATATAATTCCGGATCATCAGCCTTGATTTGATAATTACGTTTTGCACATCCTCTTTTAGCTCTTTTTTGAAAATTGCAAATAAAAAATTGCGGATATGAATTCGGTAATATAATAGCAGGAAGGAATAAATAGGCATCAGTATCAAAAGCATCACTGCTTCTGAAATAGAAAAAAATGTGCTGCGGATATAACCGGTTCCTGTGGCTTTTAATTTATCTGCCTGTTGTGCAAGATATTGGTTCTGCTCGCTCACTGAAATATGCAACCGGTCTTTGATCCAATTTTGAACCGCAATAAAATGCTCATTCAAATGTTGCTTGATTGAGGGCACGTCGTTGACAAAAATTGAAATCTGGTTGCTAAGCAGATAAATAATAAAGGCAACAAAACCGGTAGCACATAACAAGGCAATCACAATGGAAAAAACCCTTCCGATTTTTTTTGATTCTAAGAAAACAACAATTGGCAATAGAAGCATAGACAGCAAAACTGCAAATGCAAAGGGTATCAGGATATTTTGGGAAACATAAATGAAATAGCAAATAAAAAAAATGACCAGGAACTGAAATCCCAATTTCACATAAAGTGGCCAGCGATCATAGAGTTTCATTTATGACGTTAATTACTGATAAAAAACCTCATACAAAAATGAATGAGGTTTTAGTTTGAAGTTATAAATTAGAATAAATCAAAGGCTTTGAATCCAGCTAATGACCTGATCTTTTGTTTTTCCTAGTTTTTGTTGCAAACGGCCTACCAATTCATCATCTTTTCCTTCTTCGTGTTTTAAATCATCATCTGTAAGGTCACCATAAGCCTGTTTCATTTTTCCTTTGAGTTCATTCCAGTTTCCGTTTAATTTTAATTTCCAGTCTTCCATAATAAAAAGTTTTTTTTAAATATTAAGCAGCACCCCTGATGATTCTTAATAAAACCAGGATCACTGCGATTACCAATAAAATATAAATGAGACCGCCTGCATTCCATACAAACAGTCCGAGCAGCCAACCTATAACCAGGATCACTGCGATAACATACAATAGATTTCCCATTTTGTTTTATGATTTAAGATTAAAAAATAATGTGTGAAATATTTCACTGACAGTAAATCAACAAATATTCGGGATTCCTGTTTTCAATCCTCATGCTCTTCGAATGATACCTAAGATAATTGCGATAACAGCAATTACCAACAGAATATGGATCAAACCACCGGATACATGATAAACTAAAAAGGAGATCACCCAGATAATTATCAGAATTACCGCGATGATGTATAAGAGACTTCTCATTTTTTAAAGGTTTTTAAATTTGAAAAATATGATTACAGTATTTTGTATCATTCAAAACTTTGCCAAATTATTTTTTTACGATAAAAGCGTACAAACCGTATAAGATAGTATATAATGAAGGATTTATAAATAGTATTACTCAATATGCTTGGGGAAATACCTCTACGAAATGAGCATTAATTTAACATTTTAGCATCATTTCTTTTAAAAATAATTTATTAAAGAGTCTGAAAAATGAGGTTGTTAAAAAAATTCTTTTACAAAACTATTCTTTCCGTATTCTCTTAATTTTACCATCAATAAATACATAAAAAAGTTCAGAAAAAGGTATCTAAAATTCTTTCCCATTAACTTTGATTGAATGCATTTTAAAAAAAATTTTGCAAAAATATCTTTAATCATTAAAGACGTATTTAAAGAATTTTCGGCTGACAATATTGTAAAATACAGCGCTTCTCTTGCTTATTATACTGTTTTTTCAATTGCGCCGCTGCTGGTTGTTATTACCACAGTATTTGGTTTTCTTTTTGGCCATGAAGCGATGCAAGGGCGCATATATGAACAATTGAACAAACTGGTGGGAAGCAGCGCTGCAATACAAATACAAGACATTATTAAAAATATTCACCTCAGTGGAAATAGCTTTTTTGCCACGGTTATCAGCATTGTTATTTTGTTTATCGGCGCTACCAGCATTTTTGGAGAAATACAGGATTCCATCAATAAAATTTGGGGATTGCGCATCAAACGTCATAAAGTATGGTGGAAGTTGATTCTTACACGGTTGATCTCATTTTCGTTGATTGTGAGCATTGGCATAATTATGATCGTATCTCTTTTATTAAACGCTGTAGTTTCTGCTTTCGGAAAGTTTATCGCCAGATTTATCGCCAATTACAGTTTGTATTTTATCAAGGTTTCAGACGCAATTCTTTCTTTTTTCGTTGCTGCTTTTTTCTTCAGCCTGATCTTTAAGATATTGC
Organism: Ginsengibacter sp.; assembly: GCA_051959325.1. Taxonomy (GTDB): domain Bacteria; phylum Bacteroidota; class Bacteroidia; order Chitinophagales; family Chitinophagaceae; genus Ginsengibacter. Next base: position 11,168 of record JBQCFI010000336.1, read on the forward strand.
CTGATGCGAAGATCCGTTGGAAAGATGTATTATTCGGCGGCTTGTTTACAGCGGTTTTTTTTACCTTGGGCAAATTGGGAATCAGCTTTTATTTAAGCAAAAGCAATCTCTTATCGGTATATGGCGCAGCAGCTTCGATAATTATTTTAATGGTCTGGGTTTATTATAGTTCAATTATTTTATACCTTGGTGCTGAATTTACAAAAGTTTATGCTAAATTGTATGGCAAAAATATTTTACCAAATGAATATGCGGAATGGGTAAGGACGGAAAAAAAAACTGTTGGTGCTCCCGAGTTAAAAAACAAAGATTTAAGTTAACTTTGAACGCTTTTAATTTCTTTCTAACATATGAATAAAAAAATACTAATTATTGATGATGATTTCGATATGTGCGCTTTACTCAGCCGCTTCCTAAATAAAAAAGGCTATGAGACTGAAGTTGCACACAACGGAGCAAAAGGACTTGCAAAATTTAATGAATTTCATTTTGACATTGTACTGTGCGATTACCGGCTCGGCGACAAAGATGGGAAAGATGTATTGATGAAAATTAAAGAAGCAAAGCCCAAAACCATCGTCATTATAATTACCGGTTATTCCGACATCAAAACTGCTGTAGATGTGATCAAAATGGGCGCATTCGATTACATTACCAAACCACTGATCCCTGATGAAGTGATTAATGTAATAGAAAAAGCTGTTGCCAATCCTGTTGCTGAAACAGCAGCACCTGCAGCGAAACCTGCGCCGGCTACGCAGAAAAAAAGAATTTATGAATTATCGTTGAATAACGAATACCTGATTGGCCAGGATGGCGAAACTGCAAAAATATACCGTCAGATAGAGATTGTAGCTCCTACGAATTATAGTGTCATTCTTTATGGTGAAAGTGGTACAGGAAAGGAAGTAATTGCAAAAACGATTCACGAAGCAAGTAACCGTAAGGGCCGTCCTTTCGTTGCTATGGATTGCGGTACGCTTTCAAAAGAACTGTCAGGCAGCGAGCTATTTGGCCATGTAAAAGGTGCTTTTACCGGCGCCGTAACCGATAAAGAAGGACATTTTGAAATGGCAAATGGCGGCACTTTATTTCTGGATGAGGTTTCTAATTTACCAAAAGATGTACAGGCTTCTTTGCTCCGCGTGATCCAGGAAAGAAAATATAAAAGAGTAGGTGGTACCAAAGAAATGGACGTAGATGTAAGGATAATTGTGGCTTCCAATGAAAATCTTCAGGAAGCGTATCAGCGGGGAAAATTCCGTGAAGACCTTTATCACCGGTTCAATGAATTTTCGATCAATCTTCCCGCACTAAGAGACCGGAAAGGCGACATACCGCTTTTCGCACAATTTTTTCTAGACAGGACAAACGCAGAATTGCAGAAGAATATAGAAGGATACGATGAAGATGTACTGGAAATGTTTATGAATTACTCATGGCCCGGGAATTTGAGAGAATTCAGGAATGTGGTACGGCGTGCTGTATTGCTTACTCCTGAAGGAAAAATAAATTCCAAAGTATTACCATGGGAAATTACTCAATCACTCATTTTGCATGAAGTGCATACAAATGGAAAGGAAAGTATGCAATCAATGCCTGCCAATGCGCAACATAAAGATGTAGACCTGAAAGATGCTGCCGCAAAAGCAGAATACGAAACGATTATGAGTGTTTTAAAAGAAGTAAATTTTAATAAAACCAAAGCAGCGGAAATTTTAAAAATTGACCGTAAGACCTTGTACAATAAGATTAAAATCTATGAATCGTTGTAAATAATATTTTCAACTTTTTTGATAAAACCGGTTTAAAGATTTTAAATTTTAAACCGGTTTTTTTTTCGCTTACAATTTTAAATTGGCCAGGTATCCTTCGCAGTCACTTGCTGATGCACGGTTTTTGCCCTTATCAAGATGAAAAAAAAGAACCATCCTTATTTATTGCTTTACAGGCGCTCATAACTGAACAACAACTTCTTTTTGTTTGTAACCCCACTTTGCGTATATTACACGTATGCAGCCAAAGCTTACAAAAATATCAGCAAATCAACTGTTTGTAAAACGGTTTTTGATCTTTTTAGCCGTCATACTATTGCTTCCTTCTTTTTTATTTGCTCAAAAAGTAATTTCTATAAATGTGAATGAAGGAATTAACCCTTCCACAGCAGAATTTATTCACCTCGGAATCGAAAAAGCACAAAAAGAAAATGCAGAATGCCTTATTATTAATTTGAATACTCCCGGCGGTTTATTGACTTCTACCCGCGAAATTGTCACCAATATTATGCAATCGTCAGTGCCGGTGATTGTTTATGTCTCCCCTACCGGCGCTCATGCAGGCTCTGCCGGAGTGTTTATTACTCTTTCTGCAAATATTGCCGCCATGGCTCCGGGAACCAATATTGGCGCTGCTCATCCGGTTGACATGCAGGGCAAATCTGATGCAGTACTAAACGAAAAAATAGTAAATGATGCAGCAGCTTTTATCAGAACAATCGCTGAAAAAAGAAACCGTAATGTACAGTGGGCAGAAGATGCCGTGAGAACCAGTGTAGCGATTACAGAGCAGGAGGCATTGGAAAAAAATGTGATCAATGTAATCGCTGTTACTGAAAAAGATTTATTGACACAGGTGGATGGTAAACAGATTCAATTAGAAAATGGTTCAAAAATATTACATACAAAAAATGCGACTGTTGAAACTCTGGAAATGGGATTTTTTCAAAAAGTTTTGAGCAGGATCAGTGATCCCAATATTGCTTACATCATCATGATGCTTGGATTTTACGGGCTTCTGTTTGAATTATTCAGTCCCGGTGCTATTTTCCCGGGAATTATCGGCGTGATTTGCCTGATCCTTGCTTTTTATTCCATGAGTTCAATGCCGGTAAATTATGCGGGATTAGCACTGATTATTTTTGGAATCATTCTTTTTTTACTGGAAATAAAAGTCATCAGCCATGGCATGTTGGCCATCGGTGGAACGCTTTCTGTTTTGCTTGGATCCATGATCTTATTCCGAAGCAGTCCTGTTGAAAATTTCGTTTCTTTATCCTGGTCAGTAATTTTTTCTGTAACTGCCTTTTCTGTTTTGTTTTTTCTTTTCATCGTAACGATGGGACTGAGAGCACAAAGGGCAAAACCGGTATCCGGAGAAAATGCAATGATCGGGCAAACGGCTATAACGCTTACACCACTTGATCCACGCGGCCAGGTTGCCCTAATGGGTGAAATCTGGAGCGCTATTTCCCTTTCACAAAAAATAGACATCGATGAAAAAGTGATTGTAAAAGAAGTAAAAGAACTTACTCTATACGTTCAGCGTGCTGATAAAATCTCATAAACATTTAACCAACCAATTATTCAACTAAAAAAACTAAAACATGCAACAATTTCCCATTGGACTTCCGATCATCATTATCGTCATTTTTATTCTGTATATTCTTGCCAGTTCTATCCGTATTCTGCGCGAATATGAAAGAGGCGTAATCTTTCGTTTGGGAAGAGTTTTAGATGGTG
>JBQCFI010000337.1:0-2852 GCA_051959325.1 Ginsengibacter sp.
CAACATACCAAAACAATTTATACTTGCCTATTTTGATATGGATTACCAGTTTCCAAACCCGGGTAAACAAAAAAGCGAAAAAATTAATTTTTATATCGATCCATTGAATGGCCAGGTGTATTCCCAAAAAGATGTTGACAGTTATTTTAAAAGGATTTCAGTACCTCCTGTTCCGTCTTATTACAAGCCGTTGAATGATAAAAAGATCATCCAACATTTACTGGAAGAATTCAGCAAATGTTTCGTCGATCCATGCAACCAATACAAGAAAAATGACCTTCTTTTTCTGGCTAAAATATTGGAGGATTAATGTTTATCGCAGGAAATGAAAAATTAATTATCAATATTTCTTGCTCTACTATTGATATGATCTGATAAGTTCTGCACGTTACCCTGAAATAATAAATCTACGTTCGGGTCAATGATTAATTCAGTTGGAACCATTGGGATTGGAATTTCTATTTGTGTTATTTTATTTTTGATATCAATTGTTTTCATCACTTTATTGTTTCCATTTACAAATGCTATCTGCAAAGGAAATTCAAAAAGATCTGGTTGTGTTTGTTCAATTTTTATCGCAACATGTTTCTTTTCACGATTATAATTCCATTGAATATGCAACATCGGCTGACCTGGATTGAAAAGCCATTGTTTAAAAAAAACAGTGAGGTTTTGATGCGTTACTTTTTCAAATATTTTTTCAAAATCTGAAGTATTTGCATTGCTTTCTTCATACGTTTTATAATACGTACGAATGCCTTTCCAGAAGAGGCTATCACCCACTTTTCTTCGAAGCAAATGCAGCACCCATGCGCCTTTCTGATAACTATTTGCATTTAATAAATGCAGTAAATTATTTTTCCCCGATGTGTCCACAACCGGTGTTTTGTGATTTTTATAAAATCTTAGAACGGTTTCCCGTTGTTCTTTCAATAAGTTTTTTAAAGAATCTTTTCCATATCTATTTTCTAAATACAGGTCGGTCATATAGGTTGCAAAACCTTCGCTCAACCAGAGATGGGGCCAGTCCTTTTCCGTTACATTATCGCCAAACCATTGATGGGCAATTTCGTGAGCAAACAAACTTTCGATGCCTCGATCATCGACAGAATTTTCAAAATAAAATATGCAGCTTGCATTTTCCATTCCTCCGAAAATAGTTTTCGATTGTACGTTCGCCAGCTTTTCATAAGGATAAACGCCGATTTGTTTGATGTACCATTGCAAAATATTTTTAGCGATTGCATAGTGTTTAAAACCGCTGTCTTTATTCTCCGGATAAACCCAGCTACTAACAGGAATGCAATCGACATCGCCAAAATGATTAACTGCAAAATTGGTAACGCCGATCACCATTACTTTTGTTGGTAAAGGAACAGTTTCTTTCCAGTGGGTAACTTTTAAATGATTTTCCAGATTTGATTCTTCAATCTTTTTGCCATTCGAAACAACCTGGTAATGGTCAGGAGCGGTTACAATAAATTCAACCGTTGCTTTATCTGAAAGATGATCATTACATGGAATCCAGTTGTGAGCACGGTTTGGCCAATTGTCTGCAAAAAAAGAACGATCGCCGAATTTGGTATTGCTGATAATTAATCCATCAGCAGGAACACCTTCATAACTGATGCGGTAAATATTTTCTTTTCCTTTTATTCCTCGATCGCTGATCATCACATGTTGTGAATCCTGTAAAAAATTCAGCGCAATTCCATTCCTTGTAACAGACGTCACCGTCATTCCCTTTCCATCTTTATTTTTACTAACCAGGTCAAAAATTACCCTGTTTTCATTCTTTGTAAATCCGGTTGTGATTAATGCATTTCCTTTAATTATATTGCTGCTGTCATTTAAAAAAATGCCGTAGCTGTAATGCTTTACGTCAAGGCCATTGGTTGGAATTTGAGCATAAAGATTCGCTGCAGATACAAAGAAAAATGTTGAAAGAAATATTTTTAAAAAGAAGGGATGAATCAAGTTGCTCTGCATCATTTTTTTTGAAAAAATACAAATAAAATTTATAACAAGAGAATAGGTATTTAATAATCAATGGAAGGCCTTTCAGCAAAAAAAGAAATAAAAGTAATTCGTATTTGATGTAACAAATAAATTGTTAATCATTCAGAAAATGAGCAATAGTTTTTACAGTGGTACAAAAGTTGTCACTGCTTTGAGCTGTACTTCAATATGAAAAAAGATTTTTTCCCTCTTTCAATCATTTGCTTTTTCTGTTTTCAGTTTCTTTCCTCTTTCGTAAAGGAAAATAATGCGGATCTTGTGCAGCAAGTTTTCATTCAAACAAATCAATTCAGGAGATCACAAGGCTTGAATGAATTAACGATGAGAAATGATCTTAATAAAATTGCCCAACGTCATAGTGAAGATATGGCAAGAGGCCGTGTACCATTTGGGCACGTGGGATTTTATCAAAGAGATGCATTGGCAAAAAAAGATATTAAACAGCTTTCAAGCTTTGCAGAAAATGTCGCTTTTGGACCGACTTCCGGAAAACAAGTAGTGGATATGTGGAAGAGTTCTCCCGGGCACAGGCAAAATTTATTGGGCCGTTTCAAATACATCGGCGTTGGCATTGCAAAAGACCGTAATGGACGAATTTATTATACACAGGTTTTTGCTATTTGAATTTGATTTTTAAAAAACCCCTTTCACCTTCATTTTGATAATAAAAATATTTTCAGAAGCGGTGATGAATAGATAATTTCTTTCCTTTCCCCAAAAAGTAATATTGCCAGTCCATTTCGCGGGAACATCAATATGTTCAATTTTTTTACCTTCAGGATTATATACCGTTACACCATTTCCTGTAAGATAAATATTACCCTCATTATCCA
>JBQCFI010000338.1:0-6535 GCA_051959325.1 Ginsengibacter sp.
ATTCTGTTCATGTTTTTGTAGCAGATACTCAGTAAATTTGAAATTATCAATAGATTACTCACTTTTAAAATTTAATATTATGGCATTTACACTTCCCCCGCTTCCTTATGATTACGATGCGTTGGAGCCCCACATTGACAAATTAACCATGCAAATACACCATGATAAGCACCACCAGGCTTATGTAGATAATTTGAATAAAGCGATTGCAGGTACCGAAAATGAGAATAAATCATTGGAAGAGTTGGTAAAAAATGCAGGACAATATTCTGCGGCTGTGCGCAATAACGCTGGTGGAGATTGGAACCATACTTTCTTCTGGCAAATAATGTCTCCGGATGGTGGCGGCAAACCTGAAGGAAAATTGGCGCAAGCTATTGATGAAACGTTTGGTTCATTGGATGCAATGAAAGAAAAATTCAATGCCGCAGGTGCAGGCAGATTTGGAAGCGGATGGGCATGGCTGGGCGTTGCTGATGGTAAACTTACGATTTGTTCCACACCAAACCAGGACAATCCTTTGATGGACATTGCTGAATGCAAATGCACACCGGTATTGGGTTGTGACGTTTGGGAACACGCTTATTATTTAAAATATCAGAATAGAAGAGGCGATTATTTAAAAGAATTCTGGAATGTGGTGAATTGGAAAAAAGCGTCTGAAAATTTCGAAAACGCGCAATAGGATTTTTGAAGTATTTTTTGGAAACCGCCATCTTCTGGCGGTTTTTTTATGTTATTCCAGCAAACAAACAAATAACAGATTTATTTATTTTTCCCAGTAATTGAGCCAATCTATCATGCGGCTGGTAAAGCCATATTCATTATCAAACCAAGCAACCACCCGTGCGTGATTTGCGATGACAGCAGTTTGCGTCCCATCAATAATGCATGAATTACTGTTGCCTTTTATATCCAGTGAAACCAGTGGCTCTTCGGTATAATCAATAATTCCTTTGTATTCGCTTTGGGCAGCGGTTCTGAACAAACTGTTTATCTCTTCTGCACTTGAATTGCTTTTCAATTGAATTGTAAAAGAAGCCATTGCGCCATTTGCGACTGGAACTCTTGTTGAAAAAACATTTATTTTATCTTTTAATGCAGGAAACAACCGGTTCAGCGATTTATGAAGATCAATCGCCACCGGAATAATTGATTCAGCGGCAGCACGGCCTCTGCGAACTTGAGTATGCGGCATATCCACAAGCGCCTGCCGGGAAGTGTATGAGTGAAGAATATTTACATGAAGTGATTGAATGCCGATTGAATTCAAAATATAAAGCACATGAACTGAGCAATTGGTCATGCAGCCGCCGGGAGATAATATATCCAGCTCTTTAGCAGAGCCGTTTTGATTGAATCCATAAACCAATAAAGGAATGTCTTGGGAGCCGGTAGTAGATAATAAGACTTTTTTGGCACCCGCAGCTAAATGTTTTGAAGCACTCGCATAATCAGTAAAAGCGCCTGAGCACTCCAACACCACATCTATATTGAGTTCTTTCCAGGGAAGCTGTTCAGGATCGGGATTTTTAAACGCCTGAACTTTTATTCCGTTAACCAAAAGTGAATCATTTGTTGCACTTATCGCATCGGTGAAAGTTCCATAAACAGAGTCATATTTTAAAAGATAAGCCAGATTTTCAACCGGCATAATATCGTTTACAGCTACTATTTCACACTCCTTATTTTCAATCAATCTTCTGAATAAAAGCCTGCCGATCCGGCCCATTCCGTTTATCGCAATTCTCATCCTCTAAATAATTTTTTAATTGCAAATATCCGTAAGAAAAATTTATGCTTCGGAATATAAACGGGAAAAAGAAGAAAGTGCAGTAAAACAACTGTTAATAATGCCTTTAATTTCCTTAAACAGGCAGGTATAAAAAATGGCACAAGAGTTTCCTGTGCCATTGAATAAATTTTCTTGTGCTAATCCTTTTTACATTCCGGTCATAAGAGCGATAGCTGCCATAATGCCCAGGAATAATAAAATTATTCCGATAGCAACAAATGTGTCGTGCAGTTCAACAGAGTTAATTTTCATAACCTAAATTTTAATATGAATAAAATAATTACAAAAAGCCTGTTTTGAAAGGAACCTGGAAAAGATAGGATTATGACTGGTTTATCTGGGGAAGGATTAGTACAAATCTAAAAAAAAATATTGAAAATGCCAATTTTTTTCAAAAAAAGTACGAAAATACTTCAGTTGATCAAAAACAGAAGTGAGATTGAAAATAATTGATTGGAACTCCGGCTAGCCGACTTTTTCTTCCAGCAACATAAGTTTCTCAAATAATGTTTCGTATTCAGCATTATCTTTCAATAATTGCTGTGCTTTTTGAGTATATTTTTTTTCGGCCTCAATAAATTTTTGATTGTCAGAATATATTTCGGGAAGCGCCAGGTTTTCTTCCAGTTGTTTTTTCTCCTCGGTACTTTTTGCAATTTTTTCTTCCAACTGCTCAAATTGTTTTTTTAATTTTTGCAATTCCTTTTGCTGCTCACGGTTTTCAGGATTATGATTGTTTGATTTCTTTTCTGTAGGAGCAGATTGTTTCTCAACGACTGTTTCTTTCTTTTTGGAAACGTTATTTTCAGCAGCTTTTCTTTCCTGCTTCCAACGTTCCCATTCATCATACGTGCCTACGAATTCTTTGATTTTATAATCTTCAATTTCCCAGATTTTGTTGGCGGTTTTATTTACAAAATACCGGTCGTGACTGACAAGAATATAACTTCCTTCATATTTATTCAATGCCTCGATAAGCAGGTCAACAGAATGCATATCCAGGTGATTTGTTGGTTCATCCAGCAATAAAAAGTTGGCTTTGCTGACAATTGTTTTTGCAAGGGCAACCCGCGCTTTTTCACCACCACTTAATACTTTTATTTTTTTATCGACATCATCGCCACTGAATAAAAAACAGCCCAATAAGGTTCTCAATTCAAGTTCTGTCTTTCCACTTCCGGAATAATTCATTTCTTCTAAAACCGTATGTTCAAGATTCAGTGCTTCCAACTGGTGCTGTGCATAAAAAGCATCCTTCACATTGTGGCCTTCGATCCTTTCGCCTTCAAAAGGTTCTACGCCGGCAACCATTCTAAGTAAAGTCGATTTTCCTTTCCCGTTGGCGCCGATCAATCCGATCTTATCACCCCGATTTATTTCAGCTCCTGTATGCTCTGCAATTTTTACATTCCCAAAACGTTTGCTTGCATCTTTTAAGGTGCATAAAATTCTTCCGGGCTGATGCCCTATCGTGAAATTGATGCGCATATTCGGCCTTTCAAGATCTGTGTTCTCAATGCGCTCTATTTTATCAAGCCGCTTCATAATACTCTGTGCCTGTGCCGCTTTTGATGCTTTTGCTTTAAAACGTTCTACAAATTTTTCCTGCTGACGGATGTAATCCTGCTGGTTTTCATAAGCCCGTTTTTGCAATTCAATGCGCTGTTCTTTTTCCTGCAAATAATAAGAATAATTACCGCTGTAAAAATGCAATTCCTGTTGGTACAATTCTACAATTTTGGTAACCATTCGGTCGAGGAAATAACGGTCGTGCGAAACAATCACAACAGATCCACGATAATGTTGAAGATATTTTTCGAGCCATTCAATAGACGGTAAATCCAGATGGTTTGTGGGTTCATCGAGCAACAACACATCGGGATTCATCAAGATCATTTTTGCCAGCAAAACCCTCATTCTCCAGCCACCGCTGAATGTTTTATAAGGCCTTTGAAGATCAGCATTTGCAAAGCCAAGTCCCTGTAAAATTTCTTCAGTTTTATGATGAATATCGTAGCCGCCGAGAATTTCCAGTTCATGCAGTTTATCAGCATAAACTGTCGCTAAAGATTCATCAGAGGTTTTTTCTAATTCAATTCCAATTTGTTCTATTTCTTTTTCCAGTTCGCGCACTTTTTCAAAGGCACTTAAGGCAACTTCCATGATAGATTCTTCCGTATCAAAGCTCAGTAAATCCTGGTGAAGGAAACCAATTGTAGTTTCTTTCCCTTTTTCAACTGTGCCGACAGAAGGAAGGTACTGATTGGTCAATACCTTTAACAGCGTAGATTTTCCGGTTCCGTTATAACCGATAAGACCGATCCTTTCGTTTGGCTGAATATGCCAGGTTGCATCTTTTACAATGACTCTTGCGCCAAATTCAAACGTAACGTTTTGTAAACCTAATAACATGAAATAAGAAATAACAAATTTTGAATAAAGAATAAAAAAGGAAGAAACTTAGCCTTTTTTAAAGTTTGCAAAATTACGAAAATAAAGCGATTTTTCTGCCGTAACCGGAGGGAAAATGCAATGGTTTTGTGAAAGAAAGATTAACGATTAAAATAGAAATGTCGATTATTTATACGTTTACTGCACAAAAATTAGAACCTTTAAAAACCATCCCTCGTTGAAAGATAACTTTTCATTTCAGATTGATATTGTTGAGCAACTGCCCTTGCTTTTTCCGCAAAATTTTCACTGTTGCCGGCATAAATAATAGCGCGGGAAGCGTTGACCAAAAGACCACAATCCTTGTTCATTCCAAATTTCGAAACTTCTGCCAGGCTACCACCCTGTGCGCCGACTCCAGGAATTAATAAAAAATGATTCGGAATTATTTTTCTGATTGAAGCAATTTCAGAGGCTTTTGTAGCGCCAATCACAAACATCAGGTTATTTTGTGTGCCCCATCCAGCCGTCTTTTTTATTACTTCTTCGAATAAGTAATTTTTATCAACCGGTAATTGTTCAAAATCTTTGCTTCCTTCGTTGCTGGTTAAACCCAAAACAATTGCCCATTTCCCCGCATAATTTAAAAACGGCTTTACGCTGTCACTGCCCATGTAAGGCGCTACGGTAACGGCATCAAAAGGAATTGTTTCAAAAAACGCTCTGGCATATTGAGAAGAAGTATTTCCGATGTCTCCTCGTTTTGCATCTGCAATTTTAAAATGAGTTGAGGGAATATATTCCGCCGTTTTTTCCATTGCTTTCCAACCTTTCGGTCCGAGCGCTTCATAAAAAGCAGTATTGATTTTATAGGCAACACACAAATCTGCGGTAGCATCAATGATTTGTTTATTGAAATCAAAAACCGCATCAGTGCTGGATTTCAAGTGTGCAGGAATTTTTTCAATATCCGTGTCAAGGCCTACACATAAGTAGGATTTCTTTTCTTCAATCTGATGTACCAAATAATCCCGGTTCATGTTTTTAAAATTGATTCTAAAAATAGATTACAGCTTATTTCTTCGTTCGTTGGAATTGCAATATTACAATTGAAGCAATAAATTTTTACTTTAATATTTTCAGTCAATAAAGTTTCTAATCTTTGCGACAATAAATAAAAACTTTCGCAGTTTGAAAATGATGAATGAAAGGAAAGAAACCGATTTTTATTATACGATTGAAAGCACCGCCGTTGCTGAATTCAAAGACCGGGGCAGTAAGTTCTTAGCTTACTCATTTCCGGTACAAGATACAGATGGCTTTAAAAAACATTTGCAGGAATTAAAAAAACAACATGCAAAAGCGGTACATCATTGCTATGCTTACCGGCTTGGAATTGATGGAAATAATTTCAGGACCAGTGATGATGACGAGCCGGCTGGTACAGCCGGAAAACCAATTCTCGGGCAGATAGATTCCAAAATTCTGACTAATGTTTTAATCGTTGTCGTTCGTTATTTTGGTGGTACTTTATTAGGAATTCCAGGATTAATTAATGCTTATAAAACCGCGTCGTCATTGGTTTTGCAATGCACGCCGGTTGTACAAAAAGCCATCGAAGTGGTTTATGAATTACAATTTAATTATACAGAGATGAATGACGTAATGCGTATCATCAAACAATATAATGGCACCGTTCTAAAAAATGAAATGCAATTGTTTTGCAGAATTGAAACCGGCATTCCAAAAAATAAAGTTGATGAAGTGTTGGTTGCATTAAAAGAAGTACGAAATTTAGAGTTGCATCTTTTAGAGTAACATTCAAAAAAGTTCGTTATGGAAAAAAAATATAAAACCTTTTGGAGTTTTTATCCATACTATTTGACAGAACATAAAAATCCAGTGAGCCGCGGATTGCATTTCACCGGAACACTTTTGATATTAATTTGTATTATTCTCGGAATCGTTACCGGCAAATGGTTTTGGTTCATCATTATTCCTCTTTGCGGATATGGATTTGCGTGGTTTGGACATTTCTTTTTTGAAAAAAATAAACCCGCCACATTTGTTTATCCACTCTACAGCCTGGGCAGCGATTTTGTAATGTTCTGGCATATTCTTACCGGCCAGATCAATGCGAAACTTCGCGATGCTGAAGGAACAGTTTAGGCTGAATAAGCCATTTATGTTGATAGTTTATTGAATGAGTATTTGGTTATGGATAGAAATAAAATCTGTAATTTTAGGGTATGCCAGAAACATTAATTCATCCTCCGAAGACAATGCTTGAAGTTTGGGAAAGCCTTCCCGAAGGAACGTTATGCGAATTAATCAACAACAAACTAATCA
>JBQCFI010000339.1:0-5034 GCA_051959325.1 Ginsengibacter sp.
TAATATCAGGATCATCTGCATTCACGGAGCCGCCGGAAACAGATGAGGAGACGGAAAAAGCATTTTTACTTTGCAGAAACCTGATAACATAAGAAAGCCTTCTTAATGCAAGGTTATAATGATCGCCTGTATAATTGCATGAGAATAATACATAGAGGTTCAGATTCACTGGCGGGTTTTCATAAATAGCGCTTCCTGCAAAAGGACGTCTTAGAGCCGATTGATTTTTTAAAGTGCTTTCTTCTTCGACATTTACCAACGTGATTACAATATTTTCCGCAAGGGCAACACCACCAGGCGTTTCAAGCAATCCTATATTGTCCACTACAACAGTTGCCGTATCTCTTGAAGAAAGATAATTGATCAGTTCATCACGGAGTAATATGAGTGCAATATCAATCATGATAGTTTATTTTAACACCACGGTATTCGAACAGGATAGCAACAATAAAAAGAGAAGAAATTCTTTGGTTTGCACAATACTTAAAGTGCAATGCAATCTATTGAGATGTTTAATTTAAAACAATTAAAAAATATATGGTTATTTAGTAATCAAAAGCGGTGGTATTTACGTCTTAAAAAAATTTTTTGTATAGTTATCTATTAATTAAAAAATTTAAAAAATGATGTAATTTTAGTAATCAGATCATAAAATGTAAAATCGTAAAGCGGTTATTTATGCTTTTACTGTAAAGGTTGAAAGAACTTAATTGCAGATTGTGATTCTGAGAAATGTTTCGGTCTCTGAAACATATTGCTTTCCTACGTGAGGTGAATTTATTTGCGAAATAAGAATTAAACCCCCATTACCTGATGCGGTTTAGCACGCCTTATTTTATTATGCTAATTATCTTCTTATGAATTACAATATAAAAAAAGAAGGATACAATCCGGATATTTTTCTTTTGGTAAAAGGATTGACCAGCAGCGAGAAATCTTATTATAAAAAAATGAGTAAGCGCCATGCTGACCAAAACGAAGCTTTACATTTAAGATTGTTTAAATTAATTGATGAGAGTTCGATTATCCATGAAAACGAATTGTGCAAAGCGCTTGACATTGAAAACAAAATCCATTTTTCAGGACTTAAATCATACCTCCATAAGGATATTCTGGATATTCTGGTATTCCAAAAGAGAAATATTTCGGTAGATACCCAGTTGTTTTTTATGCAGGAACAAATAAAAACATTGCATGAAAAGAAACTGCTGCATCTGGCACAAAAAGTTTGTAAAAAAGCAATAACGCTTGCTATACAGTATGAAAAATATCATTCGCTGATATTGTTGCTTCATTTGCAAAACAGAGTTCTTGAATACAAAGATTATAAGCAGTTTAAGGATACTACCGGTATCATTTTTTCAACATTGAGAAATGCGATTGATTCCCACCAGCTTTATGTTGAAAACAGATTTTTATATGAAAAGGTACGGCTGCTCACCTACCGGTCGTGGCTGCCCATTACCGCAGATGAATTGCATGAGATTGAAAAGGCAAAAGAAATTTTGAACGAGATGGGACCCGTAAGTGATAAACAACCTGTGATTTCTTTATTTTATCTGAATACGATGACCCTCTGCCAATACATGCTACATGAAAATGAAGCGTGTACAAATACTTGCAAAAGGATATATTTCTTGTGGCAAAAGAATACACACCTTGTGAATGAATATCCGCTTCTTTTTCTCAACTCTATTAACACCATTTCTTATAATGATTTTTTATGTAACAATATCAGTCAGGCTGAGCAAAATTTGTTTGCTTATGGCAAAATTGCTAAAGAGCATCTAAGAAATGAAGTTTACAACAAGCATTTTGAAGTGATTGAATTCAATACTCAATTGAAAATTTTTCTTAAAACTGCGCAGTTTGATCAGGTTAAAACTTTGATTGATGGTAAAGCATCAATCATATTTTCTTATTCTGCAGAAATCTTATCGCCGGCGGATCAATTATCAATTAAAGGCTCCGTGTGTATTTGTTATTTCGTATTGGAGCAATGGGATGACGCAGAAACATTGCTTTCAGTAATTAAGGAGCAAAACCAGCACATAAACCGGGAAGACATTTTGTATTTTTCACTGTTATTTTTCCTGGTTCTTCTTTATGAAAAAAAGGAGTGGGAGAGGCTGGACAGCGCTTTAAAATCTGCTTATCACTTTTTATATGCACGTAAAAAACTGCGGCCTTTCGAACGTGAACTTATGTTGTTCCTTGGCCATTTATCTGCTGCTGAATCAAAGCGGAGCACGAACGAACTTATCAATAATTTCCTTCAACGTCTGAATGATTACAGGAACGATCCTGATAAAAATCTTTACTTTCTTTATTTCAATTATTATGGATGGTTAGAAAGTAAAGTGATGAATCTGCGGTATATGGATTATTTAAAGGAGCAATTAAAACCAGTGACAGAGGATACTGACATGATAGCTGAGAGTAGCACCGAGAAAGTACAAAGTTAAAAGAGAATCAAGTTATTTTTCTTCTGGCTGAACAGGTGCTTTTTCAATTACAACTTTCAAATCTGAGATGCTTACAGTAATTGGAATGGCACCAACCTGTACCACTGCTTTCTTTCCACGGATCTCTGTCACAATTCCCAACTGCCTGTTGGTGATCATAATTACTTTATCGTCCACCTTTACCGGTTCATTTATCTCAATATATTTATTGTCAATTTTCTTTTGTTTTTTCTGGAGGATTTGTTTTTCCGGTTGTTTAAAAAGTAATGCGTGCATCATTTTGATCACCTCACTTTTATCATCGGTTTTTTTCCATTCTATCAAAATGGATTTTAATTTGCGATCCATTTCTTTGAGGTAAACATACTTTGTTTCATTGATTTGATTTTGTTCTTTTAATAATTCTATTTGCTGCTTGTGTCTTTCTTTTTGAATCACCTGCTGCATTTCTTTTTCCAACTTTTCATTTTCTTTCAAAAGGTTGTCGAGCTTCTTTTTTTCGGATTGTATTTGTTGCATGTCCTGCTCGGTACTGTTCAATAACTTATCAAGCGAGAAATGATTTTCATCTACTAATTTTCTTGCCCGGTCGATCAGTTTTTGAGAAAGTCCAATGCGCCCTGCAATAGAAAAAGTGTAGGAACTGCCTGGCTTTCCAATCGCCAGCTGGTAAAGTGGCTTCAGGTTTTTTTCATCAAAAGCCATCGCACCATTAATGATTCCATTCACTTTATTGGCCATTACTTTTAGATTCAGATAATGCGTTGTTACGATTCCAAAAGCATGCTTTTTTGCAAGCTCTTCCATAATTACTTCTGCAAAAGCTCCACCGAGATTTGGATCGCTTCCGCTGCCCAGTTCATCTATAAAAAACAACGTTTTTCCATTCGCATTCTCCATGAAATATTTCATGTTGACGAGATGCGATGAATAAGTGCTTAATTCAAATTCGAGGTTTTGCGTATCACCAATATGAATCATCAGTTGTTTGAAAATTCCAAACTCACTGTCTTTCTCGCACGAAACCAATAAGCCACTTTGTACCATCATTTGCAATAAACCTACAGTTTTCAAAGTAACCGTTTTGCCACCGGCGTTTGGGCCGCTGATAACCAAAATTCTATTCTTGTCATCCAAAGAAAGATTCACCGGAATCGTAGGCTTTTTTAATTTTTCATTATAAATAAAAAGTAATGGGTGAACTGCATTTTTCAAATTTACAATTGCCTTGTCATGCAGTGCCGGAAGATTACCGTGATAATCCAAAGCCAATCTGGCCTTGGCTCTTATAAAATCATACTCACCAATAGTGTCATGATAAATAGAAAGCAATGGATGATAAACACGAATTTTTGAGGTAAGTTTTTGAAGTATGATATTTACTTCTTTTCGTTCTTCATTTTCAAGAGAAAAAATATCATTATTCAAATGAGTCGTTTCTTCAGGCTCAATAAATGACGTTCTGCGACTGTCACTTTCCCCATGCAAAATTCCTTTTACCATTCTTTTTTGTTCTGCAAAAACAGCCAATACTTTGCGGCCGTTCATAAAGCTTTCTTCGATGTCTGTCAGGTAACCTTGCTTTCTCAATTTGCTGACAATGCGGTCAAAAACCCTTTTTAGTTCGGACCTTTTTTTATACAAAGACATCCTGATAGAGGCGAGCTTTTCAGAAGCACTGTCTTTGACGACGCCGTATTCGTCGAGGATCTCATCAATTAATTTAGCAATTGTTTTTTCAAAATAAGTTTGTTCGATGATCAATGCAAGAGAAGGAAAAGCGACTTTTCTGTCAGGAGAAAACCATCGGAAGATTTGCTGAATAGCATTTGCCAGTTTTTTTATTTGTAAAAATTGTTCGCCTGAAAGTATTGATGCTTCAATGCTTAATAATTTCAATTCTTTCGAAAGATTTAGGACGGCATCATCCGGAAAATACAAATTATTTTCAAAAAGCAGTTTGTATTCATGTGTTTGTAAAAGCTGTGGTTCTATAAATTTTTTGTGGGTATGGATGCGTAATTCAAAAGCCCTTCTGCGCGCATATTCTGAACGGCAATGTACTCCAAGCAATTCTTTTATTTTATCAAATTCTAACTGGTGAGACGCAGATTCCGGAAAAAGTTTCATGTATTGGGTTGGTGAACGGATTCGTAAATAATTCCCTTTTATTTATAATTTTATTTTCTAAAAATTGACCAGATTTTAATTCATACTTAAGTCGTGTGTAAAAGTAAAACAATCTTTCGTAGGGAATGCGACTTCGCTTGCTTCAGCCAGGGAACAAATAATGCCGATTTGTATTTATCAATTGCAAACTATTTGATTATTAAGTTATTCCATCAAATCTTCCATGATCTTTTTTGTGTTTTCGAAACTGGTATGTTGATAAGCCCGAATGCCCACTTTTTTGGCGGCCTCTACCAGCATAAAACGATCATCAAAATAAATACATTCTTCAGGTTTTGCCTGTGCGATTCCAAGAGCAAGAAGAAAAATTCCCGGATCAGGTTTTCGCATTCCTACTTCACAGGATGAAATGAAGGCATCAAAAAAATCGTGCAGTTTA
>JBQCFI010000340.1:0-3023 GCA_051959325.1 Ginsengibacter sp.
GGCGATTCCGGTGGAACGCACCAATCACCATAACTGTCTTTTGAAAATAAATAATTCTTCATGTATTTATTCTTCATGTAATTCATCCACTTCTTCATGGAAGCATAATGCTTTACAACAGCCTGCCTGTCGGCAAATTGAATGTATAGCATATCCGCAACCATCAGGTAAGTAGCTGGCCACGTAACATCATCTTTATAGTAATACCAAAAGTTAGGCGCCACATCAGGAATGCTTCCTTCAGCAGTTTGCGATTCCTGAATGTCAACTAACCACTTCGCATATAATTTTTCATTATCAAAAATAAAGCTCTCGCCATAAGCACCTGTTGCGCGGTCGCCAAGCCAGGGCTGGCGCTCGTTTCGTTGCGGGCAGTCAATGGGCATTCCTTTATAATTCGACCTGATTCCCCAATAAGTATTTTGATAAATTTGGTTGATCGTTTTGTTAGACGTTTCAAAACTGCCGATGGTTCTCATGTCGTCATAAACCACTTCGCCAACGAAATCGTTGATAGAAGGCGTGCCCGAATAACCCATTATTTCCACATAGCGGAAACCATGAAAAACAAAAGCCGGGTTCCATGTTTCTTCGCCGGTTCCTTTCAGCGTATATACATCGGTAGCCTTTGCATCCCTTAGATTTTCGCGGTACAATTCTCCATCCGGCTGAAGGCTTTCGGCAAATTTTAAAGTCACTTTATCGCCGCGCTTTCCTCTCACTTTTATCTTCAGCCAACCTGCCATATTTTGCCCCATATCCAAAATATATTTTCCTTCATATAGCTTTTTAATAGAAACCGGCTTTAGCGTTTGCATCACTTTCATATTTTCATTCATCTGCGCTTCTATCTTTCCTCCGGGAGATTTTACCGGTTCGGCTTTTAACCATTTGCTCTCATCGTAGCCAGGCTTATTCCAACCGTTCAGTTCCTTTGTTGCATCATATTCTTCACCATCGTATTCGTTGTTGGTACGGATAGGTCCGTCAGCGGTAACTTTCCATGTATTATTACTGACAACATATTGCTTTGAACCATCTTTGTATTCAATTTCTAATTGAAGAATCATTTTAGGGAAACCGAATGTGTGCCACTTCTTTGGTTTATAATTCTGTCGCATCGCAAAAAATCTTCCATTGCCTAAAATGATTCCAATCGCATTTTTGCCATCTTTTAAATTACCCGTAACATCAAAAGTGTTGTACTTCACCGCTTTTTCATAATCAGTTGGCGAAGGAGCTAAAACCTGGTTACCGATCTTATTTCCATTGATATACAATTCATACAATCCTAATCCGCAGACATAAACTGTTGCACGTTTAATTTCTTTTTTAGCGGTAAAATCTTTTCTGAAATATCTTGCTGACAGCCGTGCGAATTTTGTAATGCTGTCCCATGCAAATGACTGATCTAACCCTGTCCATTTTGCCTTCCAATCTGAGCGATGCAACAGGCCCATGCTCCAATAAGCAGGAACGCTCCAATCGCTTTCGCCCTTGTTAGTATAAACTTTCACCTTCCAAAAACATTGCTCAGTGCTCTTAAGCCGGGGGCCATTGTAACTTACATTAATGGATTTATCAGAAGAAATATTTCCGGAATTCCAGATGTCAGGTTTATTTTCATTTAGTTTATCAAGAGAAGAAGCAACTATGATTTGAAAAGCTATTTGTTGCACACTTTTTTCATTAGAAATTATTTCCCAGCTAAGCCTTGGTTTTGTTGCATCAATGCCTTCAGGATTCGCTAGCATTTCGCACCGAAGATTTTGCAATTGAACAACTGCTTTCTTTTTCTCTTTAAAAGAAGAAATAAAAACAGCGATGATCAAAATAAAAAATATCGGTACCTTGTTGAATTTCATTAAAAAGAAATTATCATGTGTTATTTGCCGGAAAAATCAAAATATAATGTCATTATCAGACAGCGATCAGGCGCTTTACCATAATCATAAAAAATATTTTTTTCACCCATTGGCCCTGTTGTTTCCGGCCGCTGGGTTTTTGTACCAATAGCGGGAATCGCCTGCATAAAGGAAATATCCCCTGAAGGAAATTTCGGTTCATAATTGTGCCATTGATCAGTTTTTGGAGCAGGTGTAAATAACCTCAAAAACAAGTCTTCATTGTCGGTGTAAACAGTAAATGATTGGGTACTGGTTACAAATTTACACCGGTACATATTGGAATAATAACCTTTAAATTCAGGATATATCCATGCTGCTTCGCCGGTTTCCGTGTTGTTGTAAGGTTTATTCCATATCCCAAACTTATTTCCCATCATGCGGTTTTTCCAAACTCTATAAGGACCGTAGCCCATGTACTCAACGCCTTTGATTTCTTTTTCAGGGAAAGCAAAATTTACACCTACCATGCTGGTGAAATATTCGGCGGGAAAATACTTAACCTGCATTTTTACGAAGCCGGAAGGATAAATTGTCCATTGCAAAACATTATATGAATTCTTCCTGTCGAACTTAGATTCAATAACTAATTTTTTCCCTTCAAACCTGTGCGTAAAATCTTTGAAATTGTTTACGCCTTCCTGTATCACGGGCCCGTTATTAAATGCAATTTCGCCTTTTGAATTTTGAACGTGTTGCAACAAGCCGTTGTTTTTATTAAATTGAAGGTGAATTCCATTTGCAGCAACATGGTAAAAAGAATCTGTTTCTGAAAAGCTTACCTGTCCTGCATTATCAAACACAACATTTTTTTTAACAACATCTTTAGGTAATATTATCGGGAAGCTCCATGTAAAAATTTCTTTCTTATCAGGGCCAAAAGCAGTGACATAAAGTACATCAAATTTATTCCAATCTACAGGCAGTTTAATACTTAAAACTCCTTTTTCCGAAGGGCTGATATTTGGTGCAATTGCACTTCCTGTCTTATCATTATCGGATCCATTATCTTTTGCAAATGACAACTTTGAAAGCTTCCATTTAAAACTGCATTGATTAATATTGGTAAAGAAAAAACGGTTCTCAATATTCAGCTTTCCATCAAAAGAAGGAGTTATC
>JBQCFI010000341.1:0-11952 GCA_051959325.1 Ginsengibacter sp.
GCTGCCAAAACCTAATCCATCACTTAATAATGTACCACCAACGGCCGCGTTGCCTACAAGTGAGGAAAAAGAAGCACCAAAAAATCCCGCTAAAAATAAATGAGTCGCATATCCTCCAAAAAGCGGCCTCAGCGCCCTTGCCATTTGCGTAGCACTGTTTATTTTAATGTCTTTGGGATTTAAAACTGCTGCTGCACATATTAAAACCAGTGCACTCATTATACCCAAAATAAGAATGCCAATGACGCTGGTGCTTGCATTGCTTTTTATTTCTTTTCCAGGCGCTGCTTTTTTTCTTTCCTGCACCAAATAACATTGATAAAAAGCGCCGACGATTGAAAAACAGGAAGCGATAAACGCTATAATTAAACCTTCTGAACCGATTGGTATCACAGGAACAAATCCGGTAGCAATCTGTGGAAAATCAGGCTTTACAAAAAATAAGGTAGCTACGAAACAGAGAAGCATTAACGCTACCAATGCTATCATCAATCTCTCCAGCGTTTTATAAAAGCTTCTGAAAAAAAGTAACCCGATGCCAATTACATTAAATACGATGATCCAAATTTTAGGGGAGGTGCCGGTCGCTTCCGCAAAAGCAATTCCGACGCCCGTTGAATTACCCGCCTGAAAGGACGTAGTTACCAGGAATATTCCAATCCCGATTATCACAGCAACGGTACTTCCCCATTCTTCACGAATATTTGCCAGAAGGGAATTTTTGGTGGCCAACCCAATCCTTGCCCCCATGTTTGTAAAGACGATCATGAAGAAAATTGCTACCGCAATAATCCAAATCATTGAATATCCGTATTCCGCGCCAAGTTTAGTGGTGATAGTTATTTTACTTGGGCCAAAAACCATAGCAGCAATGATAATTCCAGGGCCTAATGCGGTCAGCCAGGGAACAATACGCTTCTTCATTTCATTCAAGGCAATTGCTTTTAATTTTGATTAAATCCTTTTTTATGATATAGAACACAACGACACCAACTTTTTTTTCATTCGATAGACACTGCCGGTATTTCTTCGTTTACCAATGTGCTTTAATCAAGTTCCATCTGTGTTAATGGCGTTCGTTGCCACTTCGTTTACTTGCAGATGAAATTCAGATCAGCATCACACGATCCTATTTTTGCATCAACCATTTTGTCAAAAATTTTACTCCTTCATCTGTGACAGGTTCATGACCACCTTCATGTACCAGCAGGCTTATCCTGTCTTCAATTCCTAACTTTTGGTAAGGGATTTTAGCACTATTAAATTCCGCTGTGATCTGCTGCCAGTACCCGATCTCATCTTTTTTCCCTGTCTGAACCATCAAAGGCCGCGGGCAAATCAAAGAAACAAGATCCTTGTCGGAAAATTCGGTAAGCCAACCAGAGAAAGCTGCATGTGTTTCGTTTGGCCAAAAACTTGTTCTTTTATCCGGAAGAACCATTTTATTTCTTCGCTCATTAAAAAATGCAGCCACTATGCCGGCCTTAATCCTTGGCTCAAGTGGCATAAAAAACTGCGTTGCCAGTCCACCCCATGAAACGCCCCACATACCCACCTTTTCTTTGTTGATTCTCGGATCGTTAAGAACGGTATCGAGCAGGTTTTGTAACCGAGCCAGTTCAATACCAGGAAGGCTAATATTTGCCAGGCGGCAAAGACTTTCAATGTAATTACGGCGTTCGATGCCACGTAGATTCAGCGGAGCCAGCACAGCAAAACCTGCTTTCAAAAGTGCTCGGGCATAAGCATGATATTCTGTTGCAATACTGCCATTTTCTTCAAAGGTGCTCTCAGGATCGCTGCCAATGCCGTGTTGAACGATGATGATTGGAACCGGTTTATCTTTGCTGGCGTTTGGTGGAAATGCAAGGATTGCTTCTGCTTTAAGTATTCCAAGGGGCACTTCAATCCATTCCGCTTTCAAATCCCCCGGATTATAAGGCCGGATTTTTACAGCGCCGGTTTTTCTGAGAACCGGAGCTTTGATAACCATCGAAGCCCATTTTTCCCTGTTTGGTTCCACGCTTCTTATAAATGCGGGGATACTGCTGTAATCACGGTTCCACGCTTTTGCAGCACGTGCATCGTACTCGTCTATAAGATAATTGGTAAGATATTTTGTCAACTCACTTTCATAAGCATCGGTGCGTGCCGTTTGCGCTTCCTTTGATATGAGGAGCTGTCCCTGGCCAAAAGCTGCGGATGTAAACATCAGTAATATCAAAGAAGAAATATAATTTTTAAGCTTTAAATTTTTTGCCATCTTTCAAGAAGTTTTTTTAATATTCAGAGATATATTTTATACTTCAGTGGTCATTATATCCTGCGTAAAGTCTGGAGTAATAGCTATGCTCTTTACTTACATCACGCTCCCGTTATCATTAAAAACTTATTTAAAATTACCAGCCGGGATTCTGTGTCAGCTTATCGTTTAGTACAATCTGATCCACCGGGATCGGATCAAGATAATCGCGATTGATTTTGAACTGGTAGCCGTTCGGTAAAGCTGTTTGAAAAGGATCTAAAAATCCATTCGCATCATTTGGAAATGCAGTTCCGGGTATTTGTGATCCTTTAAACCCTTTAGGTCGTTTGCCTACGATCAATTCATCAGCAGCAGCCCATCGTGCAATATCATCCCAGCGGAAGCCTTCGGTTGCCAGTTCCACCCTGCGTTCACGCCGTATCTCGTTTACGATCGGGGACAAGTCAGGAAAATGCCAATCAGGATCGCTGGGTATACTCCCCAAAGTAATGCTTGGCATTCCTACCCGGGCGCGAAGCAGGCCAATAGAGTTATCAATATCCGATTGGGTAATCGTGCCTAATTCAGCCTTTGCTTCTGCAAAATTCAACAGAACCTCAGCATACCTGAAATGAATCACCGGATCTTCTTCAAAATTGGTGCTGTGATAAATTAATAAAGGATCATAACCCTTAAGCTGCACATAACCTGTGAGCGCGTAATAATTGGAAGCTGTATTAAGTTTGGAATAAACATCGTTCCACGTTTGCACATCATTACCTGAGATTTTCCACGCATTTGCCGGCGCAAAAATGGTTTGATTAAACCTTGGATCGCGGTTTTTCATCTCTTCAGTAATATTCATATATCCTTGAAAAAGAGGGCTAACTGATATTGGTTTTCCATCGGTGCAGAGGTATGAATCAGCCAGCCCTTTAGTCAATGAGCTCCCAAATGGATATTCAAGCTTATAATTTCTTTGATTATTGATACCTAAAGCAGTAGAGAATTTTTTCCAAAACAACACCTCAGTAGTGGAAGTGTAATCGCGCAAGGTAAACAATCCATTATAGTCAGATGAAGGATTACCGGTGTTATAAATTTGAAAATGTCCGGAGGTCATCATTGCGGATGCGGCCTCTACCACTTTTTTAAAATATTTCTCTGGTTGCGCATTCGCAACAGCAAAAGGATCTCCTGCATGATACTTCTCCCAGGTGCCCTCGTAAAGTGCCACTCTTGTTTGAAGCGCAAGCGCCATTCCCTTATAAATGCGCGAGGCGCCACCGTTCCTGTTGTCAGTAAGGTACATTGCAGCAGAATCGAGCTCTAAAAGGATGTTGTCAGCAACTATATTTCTGGCGGTCCTTGTTTCGTATAATTGTTCCGAATTTGTCTGCAATTCGGTAGTGATCCACGGAACATCACCAAATCTTTTCAATAGTTTAAAATAAATCAAGGCACGAAAAAAATGCGCTTCGCCGACGTATTGCTGATAGCTGGCAAAAGGAGCAGTACATTTTTTATAATTGTCGAAAAAATAATTGATTTTCCGTACGTTGGAAAAATTCCAGTTACCAGCATCCTGGACCGTCCGGTCCCCCTTTAAACGTGGATCGATCTGGTTGGCATTCACCTCATTGTCACTATTAAAATCATCCTGCGAGCCATCGTAAGGATTGGCCGTAATTGAACCGTACTGAACCGGAAATACTGCATCATTGTAAAATTGATTCATGTAAATCTGCATGTCACTTGGTTGCAGGAAGAAAACGTTGGAGGAAACCTGGTCAAGAGGAATCTTATTCAGCAATTCTTTTTGACATGAATTAAGAAGAAACAATATAGAGAAAAAAGCCGCAGACATTTTTACGTGTTTCATAAAATAATTTTTTAAAAAGTGATGTTTAGCCCAAATGAAACTCTTCTGGCAAGAGGATAAATAAAGGCAAGATTGTTAAGACCCCCATAATTATAATCGGATGCAAAAGCAGTTTCAGGATCAAGCGTTTTCGGTAGTTTGGTAATGGTCAGCAGGTTCTCTACTGACGCATATACTCTTGCATTGCTCATTGCGGCTTTTTTCGCAAGGCGTGTGGGTATGGTGTATCCTACCTGCAGGTTTTTTAAACGCATATAAGCAGCATTCACAACAAACCTCGATTGCGTCTGAATGTTTTTCTGGTATTCAGTATTTGCATAAGGTTTGGGGAAATACGCATCGGTATTTGGCCCGAATATATTGGTTTCATTTGACGGTCTCCAGTAATCCAACATGGTACCATTTTTATACATTTCTGTTTGTGCTCCCCCCTGCCCGCTAAATCCGTAAAAAGCATTGGCATAAATACTCGGCACAAAATCGCGTTTCAATACACCTTGCCAAAACATGTTGATTGAAAATCCTCTCCAGTTCACTCCGGCAGACAGACCAACATTATATTTTGGTTGTGTGTTGGCAATTATTTTAAGATCTCCATGATCAGTTAAAGTTCTGTTGCCGGGATTGATTTTTCCATCGCCGTTAAGATCTTTGTATTTCATATCCCCAGGGCCCCACTTGCTATAATAATAGGATTGATCAGCCATTTTCTCTCCATCTGTCTGGATCAAACCGTCAGATACTAACCCCCATACATCACCATAAGTTTTTCCCACGTACCAATTGTCAATTTGTCCGTTTACATTATTGTATTTTAAAATAGTAGTTTTGTTATTTCCCAGGTTCAGTTTCACATTGTAACTGACATTAGAAGAAATCTGATCCTGCCAGGCTAAAGACAATTCAAATCCTTTTGTACCGAGCGTTGCGTTATTTTCATATGGAGCGCCCGTACCCAATACAGCCGGCAAATTCTGAGATGGACCAAACATGTTGGTGGTTTTCCTATCGTATAAATCAAATGTCAACCCTAAACGATTATTCAGAAACATTGCATCAAGTCCTAAATTTGTGGTCGTCACTGTTTCCCAGGTAAGTGTACTGCTGATTATGGCTGGCACCTGAGCATAGATAGGCCTTACATTATCGATTATATAATTAAGGTTGCTGCTAACAGGAACTGTTGATAAATACAGGTAATTCGCCACGTTCTGATTGCCCAATGATCCATAAGACGCTCTTATTTTTAAATTGTTGACGTACGACTTAACCGGTTGCCAGAAGCTTTCTTTTGAGATATTATATCCTGCAGACACAGAAGGGAAAAATCCCCATCTTGAATCGGGAGCAAATCTTGAAGATCCATTATAACGCCCGCTAAATTCAAGGAGGTATTTTTCTTTGAAATTATAATTGATCCTTCCAAATACAGCTTCTGTGGCCCAATGATCGGCGCTGGATCCAAGGGTGCTTGCCCCTGTTGCAGAGTTAATAGATGGCACCTTGTCTGAGATGAGATTCATTCTTGAACCACTCAGATTTTTCGAGTTACTTAATTCCTGCTCATAGCCGGCCATAACTTTAAAAAAATGGCCATTTATTGTTTTTTCGTAAGACGAGAAACCGTTAAAAATATAGTAATTCCAATTCCCCATCCCCTCTACAGAACCTGAATTTGCAAACCCCACATTTGCCATCTGCCCGGTTCCTAGTTCAATGGGGATCGGTATTGGATTTTTATTAGTTGAAGTGGATCCTATGTTATAATTATAAGTAACATTGGTTTTCCATCCCTTTACAGGTTCGATGGTAGTACCAATTCTCAGCCATAAATCATTATTAGCTGTTACATCCCTACCACTACCTTTCATAGCCACAAGAATTGGATTCTGCAAGGTTCCATTTGCGTTGTACTTAGGCATCATGGGACCAAATTGAAAGATGGAAGTAAAATTATAATCTCTTGTTGTACCTACGATGCCCATCGGATAATTGGTTTGAGTTTGGGCATACTTTGTACCAAAATCAAAACTTAGCCAGTTATTCACCTTTGAATTCAGGTTAGCCAAAATATTGTATCTTTTATAGGAATCATTTCCATAGGTATAAAGTCCTCCCTGGTCGTAAAACCCGGCAGACACATAATATTGGGTATTATTATCTCCGCCGGTGAGACTGATATTGTGCTTTTGCGACAATGAATTTTTTCTAAGCATTAGTGAAGGCCAGTCATAATTTGCATTGCCTATAGCCCTGCCCTTCCATACACTTGTAGGAGCATTATTTACATCATATTCCGCCTTTAAAGTTCCGGCTGCGTAATCTTTGATCCTTTGTATTTGTTCATCCGGATAGTAAGGAGCTAACCTAGAGTTAGCGAACGACTGATTGGTTGCCACAGCCCAGGTAAGTGCATCCGTCATTCGCGGAAACCGGATTGGGGAGGCCCAGGAAAAATTATCATTGTATTGAATTTTAGTGCCTTTATTTTTCGTGCCTCTTTTGGTCGTAATGAGCACTACCCCAAAAGGCGCCCGAGATCCATAAATTGCTGATGCAGATGCATCTTTCAAAACTGAGATGCTTTCAATATTTTCAGGATCCAGGTCATCCACTGTGCTTTCAACACCATCTACCAGGATAAGAGGGGTCGAACTTCCGGCGATAGAACCTAGTCCTCTCAAATTCCAGGAACTGGCAGAGCCGGGCTCACCTCCGTGGTTCGACATCTGAATGTTAAGATTCGGAGAAACACCCTGCATCAGCTGAGATACCGTAGGAGCAGGCCGGTTTTGAAGCTCATCACCTGACACCACATCCACTGCGCCAGTAAGATTAATTTTTTTCTGTGTACCATAACCAATCACTACTACCTCATTCAATCCTGTATTCGTTTCATGAAGTACAACATCAATGGATGCTCTTCCTTCGACCGGGATTTTTTGAGTTTCAAAACCGACAAAACTGAATACAAGTACGTCATTATCGATTACATTATTAATCGAGTATCTACCGTTTTTATTGGTCATAGTGCCGATGCTCGATCTTTCTATAACGATACTTACTCCTTCTATGGGCTCTCCATTGTTGTTTTTTACCTGCCCGTTTACAAGATGCTCTTTAATATTTTGAGAGGCCAAAGGTTTAGTTTGAGAGGAAGTGGAATAGAGAGTAGAGATATTTTGCAAAGGAGTATTACTGCTTCCTCCATCAGCGGTTTTGTATTCAGGTTCTAATCTATCTTTTGATACAATGGTGTAATAGTTTTGTTTTATATACAGGAACAGCAACCCTTTTGGATATAAAATAGATTTGAGGACATCTTCTATTTTTTTGCCTTTTATTTCCCCTAATTCATAGCTGGTAGTTTTTCCTTCCAACAAAGATTTCTCATAAACAAATTTGGTGTCATAGGCTTTGCCTACATCTTTTAAAGCCTTTGCTAATGGAATTTGTACAGCTTTTTTGGATTCTGGAGATTGTGCCTTAGCAGTTCCTGGGGCAAATGAAAGAAATAAAAGAAATGCTAGTACCGGCAACGGTAAAGATTTGGCCATTTGAGTAAAGTTTTAATAAAAGAAATATGATTCGAAAAAGTTATTTAAGCTGAATTATTTCTCATACTTACCCAATGCAAAAATTCACATACTATCGCCCGACATGCATTTTACTAAATATGAGTGTACTGTCTTTTTTTTCTATCTTAATATCTAATGAAGTGGATAAAACAAATAATATATCCTGAAAATTATCAAGCAATAAGGTTCCTTCCATTTTCTTGTTGCCAATTGCCGTATCTGTCAACACGACCTGGTATCCATAGTTATCTTTTAAATACTGAACAATAGTATTTACAGTAGCATTATTGAGTATTAGTTTTTTCTCTATCCAGGAAGTTTCCAACAAGGGATCTGTAACTGATCTGTACAATTCATTGGTTAGAGGCTGATAAGCAATCATGTCTCCGGGGAGCATCGTAACATCCTTCTGTTTTGGGTTATTAAATGCTACCCGCACTTTTCCGGTTTCAAGTATCACTTTGGTCTGTCCATTACGATTTCTTACATCAAACGTAGTTCCCAGTACTTCCACGTTTAAATCGCTGGTAGAGACGATAAAACGTTCAGATTCTTTTATCTCAGCTTTATTTTTGTTTAAATGTTTGACCTTAAAAAAGGCTTCTCCCTGAAGTGTAACTTTCCTCGGCTGTCGCCCAGTCCAATGTTTCAAATAAACAACTGAAGAATGGGCGTTTAAAATTACAGAAGTGCTATCCGGAAGCGTGATTGATTTTATTTCACCGTAATTTGTAGCTATCCTTACTACCGCATTCTTCCAGTTAAAATAAAAAGCAGCTGCTCCAATTAATAACACCCCTGTAAATACCGCAGCAATTCTGCGCAATTTTGTAAACCGATTAATCCTGGCCACTTTTGCTCCTTCTCCATATTCTTCATCAGCCAGGTCAATCTTCGATAAGTTTTCTGACAATGCCTGATGAATTTGTTCCGCTGTAGGAAAATCTTCCTTAAACTTAATATTTAAAAGAACTTCTCTGGCTTCCTGAACAGCATTTCTTTTATCCGGATTTTTATCCAGCCATTTGTTCCAAAATTCATTCGTTCTTTCATCCGGTTCAATGATCCAATTTTGAAAATATTCGTCAGATATGAAGTCCGATACCGTAAATCTTTTGTAGTTCATGAAGCTTGATTATTAATATGAGTCAAAAGAGATTCTTTTTACCCCATGATTTTAAAAAAAATATTTTTTTATTTTTTTGAATTTGGAAACACTTGCTGCAATTACTGAATAGCGTTACCTGGTTTTTAATTTTATTTATAGTAAAACAACAAATAGCGTGAATTTTAAAATACGCAGATTTCGGTTCAAATGGCTGATATGAATTGTTTCAGAATAGTCGCAAGAATAACCGTCGGAATAGAAAATATTTCTTTAAGCTCGCCTAACGCCCGCGCCATTATTTTATAAGTAGCTTTCACAGAAATATTCATAATCGCCGCAATTTCGGTATAAGAAAGGCCCTCATAAAATCGAAGAAAAATAGCTTCCCTTTGCCTGTTTGTAAGTTGCCGGAGAGCTTTTTGCATCCTTTGCTTCAGTACTAAATCGGCTTCCCGTTGAATAATAATACTATCTATAGAAAAGTCTACTTCAGTAGGTTGTTCTTCCTGAGAAAGCAAAATCACTTTGGCGGATTTTATTTTGCCAATGATATTATTTCTAAAGGAGGAAAAAATATAGGATTGCGGAGACAGGATCTTATGGAGTGTTTGCCTGTTTGTCCAGATCATGATAAAAACTTCATTGATAGCATCTTCAATCATTGCAATATCATTCGTAATTTTCTTACCATAGTTATATAACCTTTTATAGTAGAAAATGTACGCTTCAGAATAAGATTGCTTATTCCCGGTTGCAATATTTGCCCAAACGTTTTTATCCAAAATTAAAAATTAGTTTATTGTCAATTTTATTACTGATTAGAATAATTACAGAGTCGTGTTGTAATTGGTAATGATTATTTTCTCAATTAGTCTCAATCAATAAATAACGCAAATAAAACTAATAAATTAAAACGGATTTTATTGAAAATTAACCCGCTTGACGTTCTGCTACCTGTATTAAATTCGAGTCGCAGTCGTTTATAATGACTCGTGAGATGTACTGGATTAGCGCCGGGCATAGTTAGTACCTGCTATTATTATGACTAAAAAAACAATACCCGGCCGTTCATTAGGATTCAACCTACATGGTACTCTACGCTGATTGCTTGGAGGTTTCTGCAGAAGCAGTTTTGGGACTTTCATTCATGCCGGCCTGAATTTCACTTTCCACTTTTGCTTTCGCGTTATTAAACTCTTTTATGCCACGGCCAATACCACGCATTAGATCTGGTATTTTTTTCCCACCAAAAAATAAAAGTATAGCCAGGAATATTAAGATCCATTCAGCACCACCTGGCATCGTAAATAACAAATCGGATTTTAAAAACAAAAGTTGCATATGTCATGTATTTAAGGATTCAAAAATTTATTCTTATATATGAATATTATAGTGTAGAATATACAATCACTTCTTATTTATTACTGCACCCAAAGGCAAAATGATTTTTCCGTATACTTCGTTCAACAGTATTCCTACACCGGTATAAATCGCTGACAGGCCGCAAAAAAGACCTTCGTATGCGGCTAATGCTTTTACTGTTTGATTACTAGTAGCATCACCAAGCGCCAGCAAAAAAAATAAAATAGTTAATGTAAGAAACACAACCTGTAACGACCGGCTTATACGAAGAGTTCCGATAAATAGCGAGCCTGTAAAAACACCCCATGAAAGCAGGTATGCCACCATAGCTGCTGCAGATGGGGCAGAAACCCAACCAAGTTTCGGCATTACCAGCAATCCAACCAGGGATAGCCAGAAGAAACCGTAAGATATAAAAGCAGTAAATCCAAAAATATTATTTTTTTTGCCTTCAACAATCCCTGCAATGACCTGTGCAGCGCCGCCGTAAAAAATACCCATGGCAAGAATCATTGAATTCATTTCGAAAATACCTGCATTATGCAGATTCAATAGCACTGTTGTCATTCCAAAGGCAAGTAAGCCTAACGGTGCAGGATTCGCATTGCTGTCTTTAATAGTAATGTTAGTTGTATGCATAATTTAGGTTTTATGTCTAATGGAATCATAGTTGTGTTTTGTTACAGTAGGGATTTGCATGGCTTCTTCATCAATAAAGATTTTTATCTTAACATGTTTTTCGCTGTTGTACTATAACAGCGCCTGCACTCTCCTTTGCAATAATTATTCAAATTAAATTTTCACTTTCACCACCATTTTTTTAATAAGGCCATTACCTATCATTGGCGCATGAACATCTTCCGGGAAAAATATCGCGAACTGATCACTTCGTAATTTAAAATACATATCCGGCACATCATCAAAAAAGGACACGTCTTTATGAGCATTGTACGGCTCTTTCTGATGAAAGCATTTAGTTCTTGGTTTCCAGCCTATTTTTTCTTCACCTTTTATGCATACCTGGATGTCAATGTGTAGATCATGACATTCAAATTTTGCTATTGCTTCCTCTTCCGTTTTGCCTGTCTTTTCAGAAACAATTGCCCTTAACTGGTCACCGTCTATTTCGTAATTCCCCTCTGCCATTTGCTCTAAATTTTGCTTTTGAATGTATTCAAATGCATTCTCAAATAACGGATGAATGCAATAGTATTTTTTTCTGCTCGCTAATGTGTCTATGATCATATCAATGAATTTTTGATTCTTTATCCTTAATTTTTTTTTCTTAATTCTTAATTGTTTCCCTTTATTCTTAATTCATCGCTGCACTCTTCCACTCGCATCGCCTTTCATCAATCCTTGTACCTCACCTAAGGTAGCATGGTTCAAATCGCCCGGAATGGTGTGTTTCAGTGCTGAAGCAGCCACACCAAATTCTGCCGCCTCTTTTAAATTCATGCCCGTCACCAATCCATAAATAAAGCCGCTGGCAAAAGAATCGCCGCTGCCTACGCGGTCAATGATTCTTACTTCATATTCTTTTGAATGATAAAATTCATTTCCATCATATACCAGGGCGCTCCATCCATTGTCGGATGCACTGTGGCTTTCACGAAGGGTGGAAGCAATATATTTGAATCCGAATTTTTCCTTCATTTGCTGAAAAACATCTTTATATCCTTCAAGATTTAATTCACCTTTGGTAACATCGGTTCCTTTACTTTTAAATCCCAAGGTGGTTTCCGCATCTTCTTCATTGCCGATACAAACATCGACA
>JBQCFI010000342.1:0-2901 GCA_051959325.1 Ginsengibacter sp.
TCAATTTGCCGACAGGCAGGCTGTTGTAAAGCATTATGCTTCCATGAAGAAGTGGATGAATTACATGAAGAATAAATACATGAAGAATTATTTATTTTCAAAAGACAGTTATGGTGATTGGTGCGTTCCACCGGAATCGCCTGAACTCATTCACGCAAAAGATCCTGCAAGAATTACCAATCCGGAATTGCTGGCTTCCGCCACTTATTATCACCTGCTACAACTGATGCAGCGGTTTGCAAAGCTAACAGGCAATTATCATGATGAAAAAGAATTTGCCGGATTGGGAATAAAAATTAAACAAGCGTTCAATAAAACTTTTTACAACAAACAAACAAAAAGCTACAGCAACAATACGGTCACTGCCAATATTCTTCCGTTGGCTTTTAAGATGGTTCCTGATGGTGAAAGTGAATACGTTTTTAAACACATTGCTGATAAAACAATGAATGAAAATAACGGCCACATTAGCACCGGTGTCATTGGGACGCAATGGCTGATGCGATGGCTGACCTATTATGGCCGGGCAGATATTGCTTATCGTCTTGCAACAGTCACGAGTTATCCCGGCTGGGGTTATATGGTTGCCAATGGGGCAACTACTATCTGGGAATTGTGGAATGGTAATACGGCCAATCCAAAAATGAATTCTCAAAACCATGTTATGTTGCTCGGGGATCTTATTGTGTGGATGTACGAAGATCTGGCGGGAATAAAAACGTCAACAATGCATCCTGGTTTTAAAGTAATTGAAATGAAGCCTGCGTTTGTTGATAGCCTTAGTTATGTAAAAGCGTCTTACCATTCAATGTATGGCGTTATAAAAAGTGAATGGGAAAAGAGTGATGATCAATTTTCATGGAAGATAACAGTGCCTTGTAATAGCAAAGCTATGGTTTACGTACCCGCGAGTTCGGCAAACAATGTTCTTATAAATCGCAAAAAACCGGAGGGCATTCCATTTGTAATTGCGGATAAGAAAAGTGTAGTATTTACTGTAGGTAGCGGCGATTATGAGTTTACTGTAAAGAAATAGGTTGTGCGTTCTCTGTCCTCATTATTGATCCCATACTCTTCTAAAAATCAAGTTAATGAACAAAAAATAATTATGAAAACAATCAAAATTCTTGCAATCTTGTTGTGCTGTGTGTTCCTGGTAAAAAATGTTTCCGCACAAAGCGATGCCTCCGATCGATCAAGCATTGTGGCTAATAAAGCAAAGTCCGATTCCGACGTTTACAAACGTGCCGGTGAATGGGTAGCATCTCTTAATTTAAATGATAAAGCTAAAGAGGCAAGAGTAACAGAAGTGATCGCAACACATTTAAAAACGATCCGAGAGTGGAACAATGAACATCCGGCCAGCACTGTACCGGCAGGTATTAATCCTGCTACTGGAAACAAGTTAAGCGATCTGGACCGGCGCATTATAGCTATCTCTGCCATGCCAAAGTCTGTTCATGAAAATTTGATGAATGGTTTGCGGAAAGATCTGACCGATACCCAGGTAGAAATGATACTGGATAAATATACGATTGGCAAAGTTGCGTTCACGCTTGCTGGTTATAAAGCAATTGTCCCGAATTTAACCCCTGCAGAAGAAGCTGTAATAGTGTCCAATCTTAAACAGGCAAGAGAGCAGGCGGTGGATTATAAAAACATGAAAGAGATCTCCGCAATATTTGAGATTTATAAAACAAAATGCGAAGAATATCTAAATGCAAATGGAAGAAACTGGCGACAAATGTATAAAGATTATGTAAATGCAGTAAAAGCAAAGAAGGCACATAAAAAGTCGGATTCAAATGAGTAACGGACTCTATCTTGATTGTGTAATCTAAGTTCTTTGTTGCAGTAAACCAGGGAATATTACAGATTCTTATTTTGAAAAAAAACAGTAATAGTAAATAAATCAATTATGAAGTACAAAACTTATTTAACAACACTCTTCTTTTCTTTTGCCGCAATGAATTTGGTAAATGCCCAATCGGGGCCATGGAAAAAGGGAATAGTAGAAGAAGAATTTATTTTCAATAAAGCCCCTTTTCCCTCTTGTCATGCGGCAACAATTGCTGAAACCCCAAAAGGCCTTGTCGCAGCATGGTTTGGTGGTACCAAAGAAAGAAACCCGGACGTGGAAATTTATGTGAGTCGTAAAATAAATCATTCATGGACAACACCCGTTTCGGTTGCCAATGGAATTCAAAATGATACATTGCGTTATCCTACCTGGAACCCCGTGTTGTACCAGGTTCCCGGCGGCGATCTTTTATTATTTTATAAAGTTGGACCAAAGCCGTCTGAATGGCATGGATGGATGAAATCTTCGAAAGACAATGGGATCACGTGGAGTGAAGCAAAGGCATTGCCCGATGGATATATCGGGCCGGTAAAAAACAAACCGGTGCTGGTGGGTAACAATAAATTGCTTTCACCTTCAAGTACAGAAGACGACGGCTGGAAAATACATTTTGAAGCCAGCAATGATTTTGGAAAAACGTGGCGTTGGATTGGACCAATCAATGATGGAAAAACTTTTAATGCCATTCAACCAAGTATTTTACTTTATAAAAACGGCAAGCTCCAAATACTTGCCCGCAGCAAAAACAGGGCTATCCTGCAATCATGGTCTTCTGACAAAGGCGAAACATGGTCACCACTGGAAAAAACATCTTTGCCAAATAATAATTCCGGAACCGATGCCGTGACATTAAAAGATGGAAGGCAGCTCTTGGTTTATAATCATGTACTACCGCCTGCAAATGAAGTGAAAGGTGCCCGTACTCCTTTGAACGTTGCAGTGAGCAAGGATGGTGAAACCTGGTATGCTTCTTTGATTTTGGAAGATTCACCGATAAGTCAATATTCCTATCCATCAGTAATACAGGGCAAAGATGGAAT
>JBQCFI010000343.1:0-2463 GCA_051959325.1 Ginsengibacter sp.
ACTTTGTTTTCTGTTTTTACACTTCCGATGATCCAGGGTGATCCGGCAACAGCTTTGACACAACCCAATTCGGTGGTCATTACTGAAAGTACGGCGCAAAAATATTTTAACTCAACCGATGTTGTTGGAAAGACTTTGACGATAGGCGATACCGGCAATTATAAAATTACCGGTGTGATAAAAGATGTTCCAAAGCAATCACATTTTCATTATGATTTCTTCATCAGCATCTATGGCCAGCTATCTCCTTATGAGATCAATCAATGGACCAGCAACAATTTCAACACTTACATTGTATTAAAAAAAGGTACGGATCCTAACGCACTTTCAAGCCAGCTGAACGGATTTGTAATGCGATATGTAGCGCCGGTTTTTCAATCCATGAATATTACTCCTGAGCAATTTGCAAAGCAGGGAAATTATTTACATTACACTTTAACGCCGCTCGAAAAAATTCATTTGTATTCAAACAAAACCGGTGAACTGGAAGCGAACGGCAACATTGAATACGTCTATATTTTTTCGCTCATCGCTTTTTTTATTTTATTGATTGCCTGTGTGAATTTCATGAACCTTTCAACCGCGCGTTCGGCAAACCGGGCCAAAGAAGTAGGGGTGAGGAAAGTACTTGGTTCCATGCGCAAAAACCTCGTTACCCAATTCCTTTCTGAATCTATTTTGATCAGTTTTATTTCACTGATCGTGGCGCTTGTTATCGCCGCTTTATTGTTGCCTTATTTCAACCAGCTTTCAGGAAAAGATATGACACTCGATTTATTTTTGAGGCCATGGTTATTGCCGGCGGCTGTTTTATTAATGATCGTTGTCGGCCTCATTGCCGGAAGTTATCCCGCTTTTTATCTCAGTTCATTCAAACCGGTACAAGTGTTGAAAGGCAAGCTGGCAAAAGGTTTTAAATCAAGCTGGCTGCGCAGCGGCCTGGTGGTTTTTCAATTTTGTATTTCGATCATTCTCGTGATCGGTACTTTGGTTATTTACCGGCAGTTGAATTACATCCAAAATAAAGATATTGGCTTCAATCGCAGCCACGTGTTGATCATTAAAAACACCGATGTTCTCGGTAAACAGGCAAAAGTTTTTGCGGACGAAGTGAAAAAATTAAATGGGGTAGAAAATGCTACGATGTCCGGCTATCTTCCCACTGCGGGGTGGAGAAGCGACAGCCCATTGTTCCCGGATGTGAACGCAGATATTAAATCTGCAGTAAGCACGCAGATATGGAAAGTAGATGAAAATTATATTCCAACGTTGGGCATGAAAATGGCGAAAGGAAGGAATTTTTCTGCGGATTTTCCAACGGATTCATCGGCCATCATAATCAATGAAGCGGCAGCAAAGCTTTTTGGCTTCACTGATCCTTTGAACAGGCCGTTGTATTACATGAATGATTTCCCGAAAAAAGATCTGACCAAATATCACATTATAGGCGTTGTTAAGAATTTTAATTTTAATACGCTGCGTGAAGAAGTAACGCCACTCTGCTTTTTGTATCAACCACAAAACGGAAGTGTTGCTTTCCGGATTCATTCGGCCAATATTCCAAACCTGGTTTCAATGATCCAGGATAAATTTAAAAGTCTGGCACCTGAACAGCCATTTTCCTATTCTTTCATGGACGATGATTTTAATAAGATCTACAGCAATGAACAAAGAATGGGCGGCATTTCAATTACATTTTCTGTACTGGCGATTTTAATTGCCTGCCTTGGTTTGCTTGGTTTGATCACTTTTGCCGCTGAGCAGCGGGCCAAAGAAATTGGTGTCAGAAAAGTACTGGGTGCCAATGCCGGTGATATTGTTTCGATGCTTTCAAAAGATTTTTTAAAGCTTGTTCTTGTTGCTTCATTAATCGCCATTCCCATTGCATGGCTTGCTATGAATCAATGGTTGCAGGGATTCGCGTACCGGATTGACATCAGCTGGTGGATATTAGCAATTGCTGCGCTGCTGGCTGTTTTGATCGCATTGGCTACCATATTTTACCAGGCAATAAAAGCGGCAGTTGCAAATCCGGTGGATAGTTTGAGAAGTGAGTAGTGAGTAACGATTGGTGCATCTTCTAAAAGGAGAATTATTGAAAATAAGAATTTGGATTATTTACCGGTTTACTGAAAAATAAAAAGTGAATTGTTAAGCATTCAGAGATCGGAAATCATCCATTATAAATCATCTTTTATGTTCAGAAATTATTTTAAAATTGCGTGGAGGAATTTAAACCGGAATAAATTTATTTCTTTCGTAAATCTTTTCGGATTAACTGTAGGAATCTGCTGTTGCCTGCTGATTGGAATTTATATTCTGAATGAATTAAGCTATGACCGTTATAACAAAAATGCAGATAATATTTACAGGATTGAAAGAACATTTTTGAATGCCGAAACCGGCGCGCTCTCTTTGCAACTCGGAGCGGTGGCGCCGCCTTTTGCCCCGCTGCTTCAGAAT
>JBQCFI010000344.1:0-4510 GCA_051959325.1 Ginsengibacter sp.
GAGTTATTTGCGGATAAAATTAAGTAAAACTTTACAGCAACTAGGGAAAATGATTTTGCAGAAACATTACACATTTACCACTCGATTTTCGTTAAATGAAAATCCGCGTTATTTATCTGTTTGCCGGGTAAAGCAAAACGCTTAACGAAGGCACATTTTTCAATAAGACTTTTTAGACATAACATGCATTCAGCGCCTTGAATATTTATTAGTTTTTCTCCAAGAATTCGTTTATGCCATCCGTTCGAAAATACGGCCTTATCTATTAGCTATGCACTGATAAGGACGTTACTATGTTCGCCAGTTATCCTCTTATACCTCTTGCTGTTATACTGGGTTACCCCTGCGTTAACTAACGCACAGGTAAGGCAGCGGGACACTATCGATTACGGGCAGGATAGCACCGAGGTATAAGTGAAAGAGGGAAGAATCTAAATATGGTAATAAACGAAAAGCTTTCGGCTGGTCTTGCTGTTGACGGAATTCTTGCGCATGTAAATTTTCTTTGCACCGGTATTACCGCCGCTGCCGGCAGCGTTCCTAAGGTAATCTGGCTTATTTCTCTTTTCACTGTATTCACGGAAAGTTTTTCAAAGCGTTTTTGAATAAAAGTTTTTCTTATAAAAAATACCTTATAAATCATTTCCTGATTTTGCATTAATTTCACCGCTTCAAATTCTAATAAAAAACAGCAATTATATTATGGCAGAAGTGATCAGAATGCCCCGAATGAGCGATACTATGACGGAAGGCGTGATAGTGGATTGGCACAAAAAAGTAGGTGATAAAATAAAGCCCGGTGATTTGCTCGCCGATGTAGAAACCGATAAAGCAACGATGGAGCTGGAAAGTTATAACGAAGGAACGTTGTTGTATATCGGCGTGGAAAAAGGGAAATCTGTGCCTGTTGAAGGCATTCTTGCTATTGTGGGAAAACCGGGAGAAGATTACAAACCGCTTTTGGATGAAGAAAGCAAAAAAGGTAAAACTGAAAATAAAAATAACGGGGCTACGCAAAAGAATGCTGAAGAACTTCCAAGGAAAAATGAAAATGAGGAAGCGGCGATAGCAGCAGGCCAGGAAAAACAAAGCGATAATAAACCGGCTGATATAGAGTTTAAAAAAGGCGGTTCTGAAGAAGCAAAATTGCCTGAAGGAGCGAAAGTTATCCGTATGCCTTTGATGAGTGATACGATGACGGAAGGAAAAATTATTCAATGGAATAAAAAAGTAGGCGACAAAGTAAAAGCGGATGATTCATTGGCGGAAGTGGAAACAGACAAAGCAACTATGGATGTGGTTGGTTATGAAGAAGGAACACTTTTGTACATCGGAGTAGAAGCCGGAAAAGCCGCAAAAGTTAATGAGATTATTGCGATTGTAGGTAAACCTGGAACAGATGTAAGTGCATTTGTAGAAGCAGAAAAAAATGCAGCAAATAAGCCGGCAAAGAGCGAAGAGAAAGCACTCGAAAAAAACGACGAACCACAAGCGGTTTTGCAACCAGAGGCCCAGAATAAGCCAGCTGCACAAACTTCTACTGATGAAGGTGGAAGAATAAAAGCATCGCCTCTTGCAAAGAGACTGGCTGCCGAAAAAGGAATTGATATTTCGCAGGTTCCCGGTAGTGGTGATGGCGGAAGGATTGTCAAAAAAGATGTTGATTCTTTTGTACCTGCTGCAGCTCCAAAAGAAGAAGGTAAAAAAGCTGCTGAAGCAAAACCGGTTCAGGCATTTACACAAATTGGGCAGGAAGGCCATGAAGACATTCCAAACTCACAAATGCGTAAAACCATTGCCCGCAGATTGGGCGAAAGTAAGTTCCAGGCGCCGCATTTTTACCTGACGATGGAGATCAACATGGATAATTCCATTAAATCGCGCAAAGCCATCAACGAAGTAAGCCCGGTAAAAGTCTCTTTTAACGACCTCGTAATAAAAGCATGTGCGATGGCGCTTCGCCAGCATCCGGCAGTAAATAGCAGTTGGATGGGCGATTTTATCAGAAGGAATCATCATATTCATATTGGTTCTGCAGTTGCTGTTCCTGATGGACTGATTGTGCCGGTGGTGCGTTTTGCTGATCAAAAATCACTTTCCCAGATTGCTGCTGATACCAATCAGCTTTATGAAAAAGTAAGAAATAAAAAAATCCAGCCGGAAGAATTTACAGGAAATACTTTTACGGTTTCAAACCTTGGTATGATGGATATCGATCAGTTTACAGCCATCATCAATCCTCCGGACAGTGCGATTCTTGCCGTAGGTGCCATCCAGGAAAAAGTAGTGAAAAAAGGCGATGGCTTTGCAGCAACGAACGTGATGAAAGTAACGATGAGTTGCGATCACAGAAGCATAGACGGTGCTGTTGGAGCAGCTTTCCTGCAAACCTTGAAGAAATTTTTGGAGAACCCTGTAACCATGCTTGTCTGAGTTTTTAGATATCGATCATTGTATATTATACAACCCAGGACGCTTGTTAGGCGTCCTGGTTCATTTATAAAGTCACGGTACAAACTATTACGAACTGCCAGTCCTGTTTTTTAAAAATAAATACAGCAGAGCAAGAAATAAACGTGATTCTTATTTGTAATGAATCATGCCTTGCGATATCTTTTATAGATCCTGATAGCGAGCATTAAAAGAACGGAAATGAGCAGAAGGACGCCTATGCCCCAGGCTACGCTCAGTAGTTGTTTGACTACCGCAAGCATCACGATTGCAATTAGAAAAATAGTAGCCACTTCATTCCAGATTCTGAGCTGCTGCGAATTCCATTTAAAGATTGCTTTTTGTTGCTGACGAAAAATAAAATGCAAGGTAAAGTGATAAGTTAACAAGCCGGCGACAAAGAAAAGCTTTACCAAAAGCCACGTAGGCAGGCTTCCATATAATATTCCCATCCATGTTCCAAAAATTAAAGTAAGAACCGCAGAGGGCCACGTAATGCCGTACCACAATCTTTTTTGCATGATGCCAAATTGTTTTAAAAGAACAGATCTTTCAGGTTCCGGTTTTTCATTTGCTTCAGCGGAGTAAACAAAGAGCCGCACAATATAAAAAAGCCCGCTAAACCAGGTAACGACGAAAATGATATGCAAAGCTTTGACGTAGAAGTACATGCTTTTAATTATAATGAAGAATGATAAATGAAGAATTATATATCAATTGTTCCTTAATTCTAACTTTGGATGGGAGATTCTGCAACATACCCTGTGATTGCTTTTACCCACAATGGATTGGTATTCAAACAAGGAATCATCGTAAAAGATTCGCCCCCGGCATTCAGAAAGATTTCTTTTCCCCTCATCGCTATTTCCTCCAGCGTTTCCAGGCAATCGCTTACAAACGCAGGGCATATAATCAACAAATTTTTCACTCCTTCTGCCGGCAATTCCTGCAGCCTGATATCCGTAAATGGCGTAAGCCAGCCTTTGCCCAATCTTGATTGAAATGAAATGCTGTATTTGTTTGTCGGAATTTGTAGTTTT
The DNA here is from genome assembly GCA_051959325.1 of Ginsengibacter sp. Classification (GTDB taxonomy): domain Bacteria; phylum Bacteroidota; class Bacteroidia; order Chitinophagales; family Chitinophagaceae; genus Ginsengibacter. The sequence goes on from JBQCFI010000344.1 coordinate 3,492, forward strand.
TCGGTAACCAGCTTTGTTGTGGTTCTTATCTGGTGACGATAGCAAAACGCATGGGCAGGAGAATCAGTTTCACAACAATTTTCTGTTTGCAAACAATGACAACCGGTGATATCACTTTTGCGAATATGCCTTTCAGGAATACCATGGTAGCTGAATAAAATCTGGTCGTAATGCTGATTCAAATACGGCCTTATATTTTCTGCAAGCGCATTCAAATAATTTACTTCATTATAAAAAGGCGGAATGAATTCTAATTTAAAAGAATATTTATTCTTCCGGTAAAAATCTTTCACATATTCCACGGCGGTTTCATAGCTCGACATGGCATAATGCGGATAAAGAGGCAACACGATCACTTCTTCAAGGGATGGATTTCTTTTTAATAATTTGTCAAATGCGACTTCCGGAGATGGATTGCCATAGCGCATGGCTATCTCAACCGGTTCTGTAATTCGTTGCTCTAAAATTTCCTTTAATTTTTCGGTATAAACGATCAAGGGCGAACCTTCTTTAATCCAAATTTGCTTATATGCTTCTGCAGATTTCGGCGCTCTGAAAGGCACAATAATTCCCTTTACCAGCAAGGCTCTGAACAGCCACGGTTTGTCTATCACTCTTTCATCCATTAAGAACTGATCAAGATATTTTCTCACATCAGCCACCTCTGTTGATTCAGGCGAACCAAGGTTCATCAGTATAATTCCACGTGTACTTTTTGGTGATATCATTATTAAAATCTGCTATTAGTTATATGCAAATGTAAGCGCTGTAACAAAGAATTTTCAATTGTTTTTTTGTTATAAATACAAGATTGGTAAAAATGCTTTTTATAAATTTTAGGTAAATAGATATGTGGACAGAAAAAAAATCTGGCAAGACTTAACATGTTTCATTACTATGGCAACTTAATTATAAAAAACTGCGTTTCTATTCTGAAGCGATATGAATGAGATTATTCATGGAAAGCGATAAATAACATTTGGAAAATAGAAAAGGAATGGAACAAAATGATTTTAGAC
>JBQCFI010000345.1:0-8361 GCA_051959325.1 Ginsengibacter sp.
CTGCAATTCCTTCAAAGCGAACAGGGTGAACAAAACCTTCTTTTTTCTCCGTCGCCTCAGGTGCCCATTCATTCGTTGGCAATGTGTGTAAAATCTCTGCACCTACTTTCAGTGCATTTACTAATTTATTTTTTGCATAACCGGGATGAGAAATAACACCATTAATGACTATGGTCGCTCCATCAGCACTGAATGTTTCATCTTCCAGGCTACCTGCTTCGCCGCCATCTAATGTGTAACCAAATTGAGCACTTAATTTTTCCATATCGATTCTTGCTGTACCCTCCCCTATTTCCTCATCAGGGGTAAAAACGATTTTTATTTTCCCATGTTTAATTTCCGGATGTGTCATTAAATATTCTGCCGCCTGCATAATGGCAGCGAGGCCACTTTTATCATCGGCACCGAGCAAAGTATTTCCACTGGCGGTGATGATGTCCCCGCCAATCTGTGTCTTCAAGTATGGATAAACAACGGCTGACAGAACTTGGCTTTTATCATCAGGCAAAACAATGTCCTCTCCGTCATAATTCCTATGCAATATTGGTTTTACGTTCGTTCCACTACAATCCGGCGCCGTGTCTACATGACTGCAAAAACAAATAACGGGAACATTTTTTTCTGTATTTGATGGAATGGTAGCATATACATAACCATACTCGTCCATTTCTGCATCGGTGATCCCCATTTCTTTTAATTCTTCCACCAAAATTTTACTCAGATCTTTTTGCTTTTCCGTAGATGGATGCCTGCCACTTTGTGGATCACTTTGCGTATCAATTTCTACATATCTCATGAAGCGGTTGGCGATATTGTTTTTGTTAATTTCAGTCATCTTAATTATGTTTTTGCGGACAAAAATGAGGATTTATTGAATCGGATCTTTCGCCGAAGAGATAATGATTCAAAATTAGAATTATCTGCTAATTATCCATAGAAATTTTAAACGGCTTTTCTAAACAAAAAATAGCGATTCAGCAAAGAAAGAAATAAGCGGAATTTTTAATTTACTTCCTTGCAAAAACAATAACACAACTTAACAGTTCTATTAAATAAATTCATACGAAATTCGTTTTTCCCATAAAAGATAAACCCTCAATGCAAAAAATATTACTCCTTGTTTTATTCGCTTCTTTTTATTTATCGTCGAAATCACAATGGTATGATCCTGAAAAAGTAAATCATAAAGCAGTTACAATTTACACGCTTGCCATCAATAAGGCGCGTAATGGTGATTATGCTTCTTCGGTAAAAATGATCAATGAGGCTTTGAAAATCGAGCCGAAATTCGTGGATGCTTATCTCTCTCTTGCCGGCATTGATGCAGATCTGAAAAATTATACTTCTTCTGTTTCTTATTTTGAAAAAGCATTTTCTCTTGACTCAGTTTATGCAAAAGATTTTCTGTTGCCCTACTCTATTTCGCTCGCAGGCTGTGGTCGTTTTAGTGATGCTTTAAATGCGGTAAATGCTTTTTTATCCAATCCAAAACTGAACGACAGAAGCATCAAATCAGGTGAATTCAGGAAAAAAACTTACCAGTTTGCAATTGATTATGCAAAAAATCATCCGGATAAAAATTATGTTTTTGCTCCTGAAAATATGGGCGACAGCATCAATACGGTTGATCTTGAATATTTTCCTTCATTAACGATTGATGGGAAAAAATTGGTTTTTACACGCAGAATGAACAACAAAGAAAGTTTTTATGAAAGCGATAAAGAAAATGGCGTTTGGCGAAAAGCATTTCCCCTTCAGGGAAAAATAAACTCGCCTGATAACAATGTAGGCGCACAAAATATTTCGCAGGATGGGCAATGGCTGGTCTTTACGGGTTGCAATTTCCCGCGTGGAATGGGAAGCTGCGATCTGTATATTTCTTACCTGACAAAAAACGCGTGGAGCGAACCGCAAAATCTGGGCTGGAATGTGAATTCCGAATTTTGGGAATCCACTCCTTCTCTTTCTCCAGACAAAAGAGATTTATACTTTAGCAGTAACAGGCCTGGCGGCTTTGGCGGAAAGGATATTTGGGTCAGTCACAGAACGGATAATGGAAATTGGGGTGTACCGGAAAACCTGGGGCCGGATATCAATACCGCGGGTGACGAAAGCACACCTTTTATACATGCAGATAACCAGACGTTATATTTCAATTCCAACGGACTTCCTGGTTATAGCGAAAAACCCGATCTTTTTGTAACCAGAAAACTGGCTGACGGTAAATGGAGCAAACCAGAAAATCTGGGTTATCCGATCAACACCATTGACGATGAAGGATCTATGATCGTAGACGCTGATGGAAAAACAGCTTATTATTCAAGCGACAAAATCGACACAAAAGGCGGATTGGATATTTACACTTTTACCCTTCGTAAAGATTTGCGGCCTTTAAGAACTTTATGGGCAAAAGGAAAAGTTTACGATAAAAAAACCAAGGCCGGCCTGCCTTCTACAGTTGTGTTGACCGATATCAACTCACGACAGGTTATCAGCAAATTACAAACAGACGAAGAAGGAAATTACTTGATTACGCTTCCTGTAGGAAAAGATTACGCGTTTAATGTTCACCGCAAAGGATATTTATTTTACTCGCAGAATTACAACATTGATTCCACTTCTACAGATTCAGTCTTTAAGGTTGATATTCCTTTAGAACCAATTGAAGCGAATGCAAAAATTATTTTGAAAAACGTATTTTTTGATACCAAAAAAACAGACTTGAAACCAGAGTCAATCACCGAGCTGGATAATGTAGTAAGGCTGATGAATGAAAATCCAAACATGAAAATTATGATCAGCGGTTATACAGATAATGTAGGAAAGCCTGCCGATAATTTAAAGCTTTCTACCGGTCGCGCGGTTGCTGTTGTTAATTATTTATTGGGAAAAGGAGTCAATAATAACCGCCTTTCTTTTAAAGGCCTTGGAGAAGCAAACCCAATTGCGACGAATGATACAGAAGAAGGACGGGCACAAAACAGGAGGACCGAATTGACCGTGGTGAGCAATTGAATTTTTAGTAATTTTAAAGAAAGAAAAAAAATGGATACAAAAACAATCCGAAAGCAATTGCATGAGTATATTGAAGTAGCAGAAGACAAGAAGGTTCAGGCAATTTATACAATGATTGAAGATGAAATTAATGAACCATTGGAGGATTATTCTCCTGAATTTAAAGCCGAATTGGACAACCGGGTTAGTTATTATTTAAATGGCGGAACTATGGTCTCCTCAACGGAAATGAATGAGAGGCTTCAGGCGTTGCGAACCAAAAGAAATAAATAGTGGAATACGGATATATTTTGAACCGAAGGCTTCCGACGAATATGAAAGTGCCTTCAAATGGTACGAAGAGCGAAGCATTGTTGCTGCAGACAATTTCATCGTTTTGGTTAAGAGAAATTAGTTTGAAAAGGTCTCCGTATAACCTGATTTTTCAAATTGATGAAGCAAAAAAAGTGATTATTGTTTTTTCATTGTTTCACCAAAAACGAAATCCCAAAAGCAAATACAAGGACCTGGAGTAGTTTTTATAAACAAAAATTCGAGAAATCATTTGCTTTCGAAGAAATGGAATTTTGTTATTAGAAATTCTAAAATTCTAAAAGGAATTTTTATTATTTTACAACCAAATCTCAACATGCAAAAAGAACTGCTTTACCAGGTTGCACTCACGCTGGTTCCGAATATTGGAGATGTAAATGCAAAAGCATTGATAAATCATTTTGGAAGTGCTGAAGCAGTTTTTCATGCTCCAAAAAAAATAATTGACGAAATAGAAGGAATCGGCCCAGTTCGTGCGAACTCAATAAAAAGTTTCAAAGATTTTAACCGGGCAGAAGAAGAAATTGAATTCATCAAAAAATACAAAATCACACCGCTCTTTCTTACGGATAAACATTATCCCCAAAGATTATTGAACTGCTATGACAGCCCGGCGATGTTGTATTACAAAGGAAATGCTGATTTAAATTCCTCGCGAATCGTTGCCATTGTGGGCACAAGAAATCACAATGATTATGGCAGAAATATTACTGAGAAATTAGTGGAAGATCTGGCAAATGAAGAAGTACTTATTGTCAGCGGCCTGGCATTTGGCATTGATAGTATTGCACATAAAGCTTCGGTGAAAAACAATATTCCTACCATTGGTGTTTTAGCCCATGGATTGGATAGGGTTTATCCTCCACAAAATGCTCCTTTGGCAAAACAAATGATGAGTTGCGGTGGTTTGCTTACTGAATTTAAAAGTAATACGAATCCTGACAAACAAAACTTCCCTGGAAGAAATAGAATCGTTGCAGGAGTAAGCGATGCAGTAATCGTTGTGGAATCCGGAATAAAAGGCGGATCATTGATTACCGCAGAGTTAGCAAACGGGTATAATAAAGATGTGTTTGCCTTTCCGGGAAGAGCCGATGATTCTAAAAGTGCGGGCTGCAATTATCTCATTAAAAATAATAAAGCGATGCTCATTACTTGCGGCGAGGATGTACTTGAAAACATGAACTGGAAAGAAAACAAGAAGAAGGCGGTTAAAAAACAAAGAGAATTGTTTATCGAATTTTCTGCGGAAGAAAAAGTGGTTGTGGATATTTTGCAAACGTTGGATCAAATCCATATTGATGAATTGTATTTCAAAAGCAAACTCAGCAGCAGTGCTGTTGCCCAGGCTTTGCTGATGCTTGAAATGCAGGGGATTGTAGCTTCTTTGCCTGGAAAAATTTACAAGATGGCGTGATAGAAAATTATAGAGTTTTTCACACGGAAAAGGTTTCTAAAAACTGATGCAGTAAACCCACAAATACTTAAGATTCTAATTAAAATCGATAAATATCATGGGCGATTCTGCTTTACAAAAAGGAGGTTATCATCACACTACTATCATTTCCCAAAATGATACAGTACAAGGGAGTGAAGCTTTTGCTAACCGCACCTGTTCATCGAATTTGAAATAAAAAAAGCCGCCTCACGAATGAGACAGCTTTTTAAAGCTTTATTAAATTTTTTTACTTTAGAACAGACTATTCACCTTGTGCTTCAGCAGGAGTTTCCTGTTGCTTTGCCTTAGGCGCTTCTGCTTTTTTTACAAATGCAGGGCGGCTTGCAGCTCTTGCTTTTTTGTGCGTCTCCTGGCGTTTAGCAAATTCAGCGTCATGCTCGCTGCTCCATTTGGTGAATTTTTCCATTGCAGCTGCTTCGTCAAATAAGCCGAGTGACACTCCACGAAGCAAATGCTTCAAATAGAGAACACCTTTAAAACTTAAAATACGACGAACAGTGTCTGTAGGCTGTGCACCTTTGTGCAACCATTCCAATGCCTTTTGTCGATCAACCTGAATAGTAGCAGGCACGGTTAAAGGATTGTAAGAGCCTAGTTTCTGAATAAATTTACCATCGCGAGGGCTACGTGCATCCGCAACTACAATAAAGTAAAATGGTCTCTTTTTAGAGCCATGGCGTTGCAATCTCATTTTTACAGCCATAAAAAATAGAAATTTTCTTGGGTTGTGATTAAATTTGGTTTATATAAAGGAAAGCGAAGATAAGGGAATACTTGAAATACGCAAAAGAATTGTCTTATTTTTTCAAAAAAATGACCTTAGTACTTATTTTTACAACGATTATCTTTTTCCTAATCCAGCTAGTTTTCCCATCGGCATTTTGTTCATCATTTTCATCATAGATTTCATCTGGTCAAATTGTTTGATAAACTGGTTTACATCGGCAATATCTTTTCCACTTCCTTTTGCGATACGCTGTTTGCGGCTCGCATTTATCAAATCCGGATTGCGCCGCTCTTCCAGCGTCATTGAATTGATCATCGCTTCGATTCCTTTAAACGCATCATCATTGATATCAATATCTTTTATTTGTTTACCTACTCCGGGAATAATTCCCATCAAATCCTTTAAGTTGCCCATCCTTTTTATCTGGTGAAGCTGGGTTTTAAAATCTTCGAAGTCAAACTGGTTTTTGCGGATCTTCTTTTCAAGTTTCGCTGCCTGCGCTTCGTCAAATTGTTCCTGAGCTTTTTCTACCAGGCTGACAATATCGCCCATTCCCAAAATACGCTGGGCCATCCTCTCCGGATAAAACACATCGAGGGTTTCCATTTTTTCGCCGCTGCTTACAAATTTGATGGGCTTATTTACCGTATATTTTATCGAAATTGCTGCTCCACCTCTTGTGTCACCATCCAGTTTTGTAAGAACAACGCCGGTATAATTTAAGCGTTGGTTGAATGCTGCTGCAGTATTCACAGCATCCTGACCAGTCATGCTATCTACTACAAATAAAATCTCTTTTGGGTTTAGAGCGCTTTTGATATTTGCTACCTCTGTCATCATCACTTCGTCAATTGCCAGACGGCCGGCAGTATCAATGATGACCACATTTTTATTTGTTGATTTTGCTTCTTTCAAAGCATTTTGAGCGATTTCGACAACGTTTTTATTTTCCGGTTCGCTGTAAACTTCGACATTTATTTGGCCGCCCAAAACTTTCAACTGTTCAATCGCAGCCGGACGATAAACGTCGCCGGCAACGAGCAAAGGCGACTTCCCTTTTTTCGTTTTTAGATAATTAGCCAGTTTTCCGCTAAAAGTTGTTTTACCACTACCCTGCAAACCAGCGATTAAGATAATGGCCGGGTTTCCGCTCAGATCCAGGTCCGTTTCCACGCCTCCCATCAGATCTGTCAATTCATCTTTAACGATCTTAACCATCAATTGTCCGGGACTAACGGCGTTGATTACTTTTTCACCGGTGGCTTTTTCCTTGATCGTGTCAGTAAATTCTTTCGCAATTTTATAGTTCACATCCGCGTCAACCAAGGCACGACGAATGTCTTTTACCGTGGAAGCGATATTTAATTCGGTAATTCTTCCTTGTCCTTTCAGGTTTTTAAACGCGGTATCAAGCCGGTCACTTAACGATTCAAACATATTGTTGAGTAATTTAAATATTTATGACAATAAAAAAGTGAACATCATCATATTCACTTTAATGGTTGCAAATTTACGAAACCTGCACGTTTTTGAAAAGAGGAAATTGCGATATTTATCGGTTTGTTGTGAAAGTTTCGAACAACAAAATCTGTGTGGTCCCGCCAGGAATCGAACCTGGATCTGGAGCTTCGGAAACTCTTATACTATCCATTGTACTACGAGACCAAAACCTTAAACATTAAACAATCAACCTTGAATATTCACGCTCCAAAAGCTGCAATATTACTTCCAAATATTTTAACAGCAATAGCAATTAATATTACTCCAAAAAATTTCCTGATTACCGACAATCCGCTTGGCCCTAAAACCTTTTCTACCCAATTCAAAGATTTTAAAACAATAAAAATTACAATGCAATTGATCAAAATGCCCAATAGAATATTAATGTCATGATAGCCGGCTTTTAAAGACATAATCGTCGTCAGCGTTCCGGAACCGGCAATTAAAGGAAATGCAATCGGAACCATACTTCCGCTTTTTGGGTTGTTTTCCTGCTTAAAAAAATCAACTCCGAGGATCATTTCAAGCCCGATAATAAAAATCACGATGCTTCCGGCTACCGCAAATGAATGAACATCCAGACCAAGCAGATTTAAAAATTGTTCGCCTACAAATAGAAACAAAATCATCAAAGCGCCTGATGCAACAGTTGCCAAAAGCGAACGTATTTGTCCGCCCATCTTATCTTTCAGCGAAATTAACACTGGTATTGAGCCCAAAATATCTATAACAGCAAACAACGTGAATGTAATTGTTATTAATTCAGTTTTTGAAATGTTGGCGATGCTTGGCATGCATTTTTTTTCAAATGTAGGAAAGATGAAACGATTGAAAGGATTCTATCAAATCTAAAAATTACAATCGCACTTTTACCCCTGCATTAAAATTAAATCCTTTGGTTGTAAATCCACGTGTTACAAAATATTTTTGATCTGTTATGTTTTGAAAATCACCAAAAATATTAAGGGCTTTATTAAAATTATATTGACCGTAAAGCCCTAAAGTATAATATCCTCTCAATTCATAAGAAGGGCCGTTATATTGTGGTTCGAACGCTTTGCTCACAACTTTGATTGTTGCGGAGAAAAACAAATCTTTTCCTGGCTGATAATTCAAGAAAATATTCAAAACATTTTTTGGTCTTTTGTACAAATTGAAATAAGAAGTATCTTTTCCATTTGCATTAGTTGTTGATATTTTACCATCTACATAAGTATAGTTCAAAGAAGCGGAAAACTGGTTTGAAAAATGAATAGTAGCTTCGGTTTCAACTCCAAAATCATTCTGTTTGTCTGCATTAATATATTTGCTTGCATAAGAGACCGGATCCGTATAAAAATAAAAAACG
>JBQCFI010000346.1:0-7511 GCA_051959325.1 Ginsengibacter sp.
AAATATTCAATTACCTGTTGATAGATTTTGCGGGCGCCAAAATATTGCAGTGCTAAAGCTTATGCTTTGATTTGTTCTGCAATCTCTTTTAATGGCAATACTTACCGATAACAGTAGAATCCGAGCCCACGTTTTAAAGCGGGCAAAAGAATGGTTGCTTTTCCGGCTCAGACAATTGTATTTTTGAAAAAAGTGTTTGAGCATGGCTTTATTAGAAGTACAAAATATCAGTAAACGACAACCAGAAAGAAACATCGTGGATAACATCAGCTTTCAACAGGAGGCATTACAGAAAATAGCCATCACCGGAGAATCGGGTGCGGGGAAATCAACTTTAATGAAAATCATTTCCGGGAATGTGCAGAGGGATAGCGGAACAGTAGTGTTTGACGGCGTCAAAGTAACGGGTCCGGAAGAAAAACTATTAGCAGGACACAAAGGCATCGCGTACCTGTCCCAGCATTATGAACTTCACAACAACTATGTAGTCAAAGATCTCATCTGGTTTCAAATGAATGTGGAAGATTCGGAAGCGACGGAATTGTTTGACATCTGCAGGATCAGCCATTTGCTGAAACGCGGAACGAACCAGCTTTCAGGCGGCGAGAAGCAGCGGATTGCTTTATGTATGTTGCTGGTAAAACGTCCGAAGCTGCTGGTTTTGGATGAACCGTTTTCCAACCTTGATCTGATACATAAAAATATATTGAAGGCAGTGTTGGAAGACATTGCAAAACGATTGCACATAACATGTTTGCTTGCATCTCACGATCCACATGATACTCTTTCATGGGCTGACGAGATATTAGTGATAAAAGAAGGCGCGATTATACAGCAGGGAACGCCCAAGGAAATTTATTACAAGCCATTGAATGAGTATGTAGCAGGTCTGTTTGGCAAATACAATTTACTTACAGCTGAACAAGCTTCCTGGTTTGAAATAAAAACGAATGAAAAAGAGCTGATTATAAGACCTGAAGATTTCAAAATCAGCTCTTACTCCAACAATGGCATAAAAGGAACGATACAAGAAATATCCTTTTGGGGAAGTTTTTATGAAGCACAGGTTCGGATTAAGGATTTAGTAATTGTGGTGAGAACCGGAAAGAATGAATGGACAACCGGTGATGAAGTTTTTGTAAGCATCAACTAAACCTAATTCCAGAAGAGAAAATTTTTACATTATTAACTTCTTTATTCTGTATGAACAACCACATCGTTCTTTATTTCTCCCACAACATTTTTCTTCTTTGTATATTTCTTCATCACAAAATAGAGCACACAAATGACTGCGATAAAAATGGCTGTTGAGCCGATTTCCCATTTACTGAGACTGGTTAATAACCAAATAATGGAAGCAATACCAATAAAAGGAATTATTAAACCTCCAGGAATTTCAAAAGATTTTTCGGCATTCTTGTCTTTCTTTTTCAACTTAATGCTTGCTAAAATAACAGCCAGATAAATGATCAAAATTGCTGCGCTTGCAAGAATGGCTAACTGTTTAAATCCGCCTGAAATCGAAAGAATAAAAATCAAGGCGCCATAAACAATTATTGCCCAATAAGGAGTAGCAAACTTCGGATGAACTTTGCCCAGGAACTTCGGAAAAATTCCGTCGTTCGCTCCCGCAAATAATAAACGGGGAGTCAAAAGCAAATCGCCGCTGACGTTTCCAAAACAAGAAAGCGCTGCTGCGATTAGTAGAATAATTCCTCCTGCCGGACCAATAATTTTTTCAGCAACTGCTGCTAATGGCGCATTTTTTACTGATTCCATGTTTATTCCCAAAACGCCTTCTGTTACCGTTTGTAGCAACAAATAAATAATAAGTACAAAAATGCCTGCAATCAAAATCCCAAATGGTATAGTCCGTTTTGGATTCTTTATTTCTCCGCTTACGTTTAATGCAGTCTCGAATCCCGCGAAGGCAAAAAATAAAACAAGCATTGTATTTCCAAATGTTTTGAAAGAGGGTAAATTTTCCCAATGAAGATTGGAAGTTTTGATATCGCTAAACCCAAAAATGATGATTGCAATCAATGGTAAAATTTTGACGATGGTAATGACTTTGACAAACGATAGTCCATGTTTGGCGCCTCTGACATTTACCACAACCATAAATCCAATCAACATGAAAAATAGCAAACCACGTGCGCCCAAGTTTTTGAAAGCAGGAAAAATTACCGCCAGTGAATCAGCAACAATATTTATTATAGCAGCGTCACTCAAAATGCCAAATCCGAAAAAGAATAACCAGTTAATAATAAATCCGGCAAAGCTCCCAAAGGCAGCTTCCACATAAGCATAACTACCTCCGGAAGAAGTGATGCGACTGCCAATTTCTGCATAACAAAGCATGATCGCAGCCATCATGATTGCGCAAAATAAATAACCAAAAACTGCAAAACCATCAAGAGCAATACTTACTATTGCAGGAAGAGCAAAAATACCGGCACCAATCGTATTGTTAATAATATTAAGGGAAAGTCCGGGAATACCGATTACGCGTTTTAAACCTTCATCAGTTTTCTTATTTCCCATGCTTTACGGTTTTGATGAAATGTTCATTTTTAAAAATACAAATTGATAATATTTGTTTGCGTGCTGAACCAGCCTGCTTCGGTCAAAATTTTAAAATGAAAAAGAGTGCAAGTTCTGTCTATCGTCAAATTGTGCATATATTATAAACTCATTCTTACAAGTTATCAACAGCATTTCAATTTAAGAATAAAACGAAATTTCGCTTCTTAAACACAAATGTTCCAGGCTTAATAAAACCTGGAACATTTTAGTTTTACTTAAAATCCAACTCCTGCGTCAACCTTCCTCCTTGCAAAACCCGTAAATCATTTCGCGAAACCGCCTGAGCATGCAGTTGATCGTCACTTTGGCCAAAAACTTTCTTTGCAATCGCATCCATTTTTTGGGTAGCTCCATCAAGCATTGCATAGTTTTTTAGTTCGTACATAAGCATCAAGTCCCAATCATTTTCTGAAGCTGGTTGAGCTTCAAAGACTTTATAATCCATGATATAACCGGCATCTTTGGCGGCGCGCATTTCTTTTATCCATCCATCCGCGAGGTTTTTTAAATAAAGCTGATTCATTCCCGGCTTTGTACGAATAAACTGCACCTGCCACAAAGGCCCTTCGTTATAAGGTCGGTCAGTTTGAGCAAGAATGTTTTGATTGCAACACATTAGAATACATGCAGTAATTGCAGAAGAAAAAAGAATTTTTTTCATGATTTTTTGTTTTTTATTTTTTAAGAGAAAAGAAATTAAAAGGTCATTTTTTTAAAGGGAAAAATCTAAAAGTTGTCAAAAGCTTCCCAGTCCATTTAGGACAAACACAAAGAATTTTAAAACCGGTAAAATCGTCGATTTTATCCCAGAGATCCAATCTGTCAATGCGATCTGCATTTGCCATAACTTAACTGATAACTTCTAACCTTTGGCGCGGCTGCGCTTGGGTTTTTCGCTTCTCCATTTTGCGTACTTTTTAAATTAATTTTAAGAAAACATTTTTAGTTTTTCAGTTTCAATGCAATGGTTTTAGTGATTGCTTATGTGATGAATACCAAATATTTTTTCCGTTTTTTAATCCATTATCATCTTCATAATTTGCAGAATCCACTTTACCGGTTTTATAAGTATCAATCTCTTTATACCATACATTGATATAATTATTGTTATCTTTTACTGCATGATTTTTCAACCATACATCCATCGTAATTTTTACAGAGCTTAAACTGTCTCTCATGGTTTTCCAGTCTTTCATGAGAGAATCTGTAAGGCCGGCGAAATGAAACCCGTCGGCTCCATTTACATACATACTATCCCCCATCGTGGCTCGAAGAGCGTTAAGGTCTCCTGTTTCCCAGGCTTTGTAAGAGTTTAAAACCATCAATAAATCTGAATCAGAAACATTGTTGTTGAAATTCGTAGTATAGTTTGCCGCGTAAGGCAAATGAATACTGCTTGCAGACGAGGTGCCTCCTTCTTTTGTTTTGCAACTAATAGCAGCAACTGCAAATACAATACAGGTAAAAATGTACTTTTTCATTTTTAAAACTTTAGTTTTTAATAATTGATTAAAGGAAATTGTGCTTTAGAAAGAAAGCAAGTTGTCAGGGAGTAAAAACGGATTCGAAAGATGAAGATATACGTTTAATTAAAAATAAAAATATATTTTGCGTCATTTTATGCTGACAATGATTCAGTAAAATACTCTTAAAGTAAAAAGATGTTAGAAGTAAACTTTAATCCTTTTCCTGAAATAAAAACGGAAAGGCTTTTATTGAGACGTTTAATAAGAGAAGATACTGAAGAGGTTCATAAAATGCGTTCAGATAAAAAGGTGATGCGATTTATCGGCAAAAATCCAATCACAACTATGCAGGAAGCGATTGATTTTTACAACCTGGTAAATGATTCTTTAGAAAACAATACGGGAATTACCTGGGCAATGGCGTTAATAGAATATCCTGAAAAAATGATTGGAACCATTGGCCTTTGGCGTTTGATAAAAGAACATTTCCGAGCCGAAATCGGCTATATGCTAATGCCTGATCATTGGAAAAAAGGATTGGCAAAAGAAGCGGTCTTTAAAGTAATTGAGTATGGTTTTGATCAAATGAATTTGCACAGCATAGAAGCACACATTCATCCGGAAAATGCAGCATCAGCGGCACTTTTAGAAAGTACGGGCTTCGAACGAGAAGCGTATTTCAAAGAAGACTTTTTCTTCAACGGAGCATTTGAAGATACAGCGATTTATTCTTTGCTGAATAGAAAACAAAGGTCAGAAACAAGGAAATAAATCCATATTTACAAAATGTAAATCTGCTTTATTTGTTTCTTTTCTGAAAGAATTTTACTGTACGCTCCAACACCGGGATTGGAAAGTCCATATTTTTAAATCACCTCACCTCACTTCCATTCTCAATCGCATTTTCAGGTTTCACAAAATGCAATTTTCCTTCTTTATCTTCTGCCATTAAGATCATTCCGTTGCTTTCAATTCCACGCATTTTTCTTGCAGCAAGATTGGCAACAACCACTACTTGCTTTCCAACAATCTCTTCGGGAGAAAAATGTCGGGCAATGCCGGAAAGAATCGTTCTTTTTTCAAACCCTAAATCAATTTGAAGATTTAATAATTTATCTGCTTTTTCTACTTTTTCTGCTGACAAAATAGTTCCGACTTTCAAATCAATTTTTGCAAAATCATTCATAGTAATTTCTGGTTTTAAATCAGAACTTTCTTCAGTTTTATTTTCAGCAGGCTGCTCGTTGATCACTATTTTCTTCTCACTTGCTATTTCTTTCTCTGCTGCCTTTTCGCTGCTCAAAGCAAGGCCACTATTGAGTTTCTCAACTTGTGCTTTCACTTCTGAATCCTCAATTTTTCTGAATAATAATTCCGGCGCTCTCAAAGAATAACCGGTACTTAATAATTTTAATTTTCCACCATTCTCCCAATCGAGCATTCTTTCAACCACCTTCATCATGTGCATCATCTTCTTTGCAGTAAAAGGCAAAAACGGATTAATAAAAATGGCAAGATTGGCACACAATTGCAAACAAATATGAAGACAATTGTCAATCACTTGTTGCGCTTCGCTTGTCGGTTGTCCATCGTCGTTGGTTTGCTTCGCCACAATCCACGGCTGTTTGTCCTGCATGTATTTATTTCCTTTTCTTGCAAGATCAATCACTTCATAAAGCGCTTCCCGGAATTTGAATTGCTCCAGTAAATTCTCAACTTTTGCTTTTGTGTTTGAAAATTCTTCGATCATTTTTTTATCGGCGTCATCCAAAATGGACTGATGCAACGGTGGCACTTTTCCTGCGCATAATTTATGCATCAACACAAAAGTTCGGTTAACAAAATTTCCAAAGATCGCAACCAACTCACTGTTGTTCCGATCCTGGAAATCTTTCCAGGTAAAATCATTGTCTTTTGTTTCAGGCGCATTCGCGCAAAGCACATAACGAAGTACATCCTGCTGTCCGGGAAAATCTTTTAAATATTCATCAATCCAAACCGCCCAGTTGCGACTGGTAGAAACTTTCTGACCTTCAATATTTAAAAATTCATTGGCAGGAACGTTATCAGGAAGAATAAAATCGCCATGCGCTTTTAGCATCGCCGGAAAAATAATGCAATGAAAAACGATATTATCTTTTCCGATGAAATGAACGAGTTTGGTATCTTCTTTATACCAGTAATCACTCCACAAATTCGTCAGTTCTTTTGTTGCAGAAATATATCCGATCGGCGCATCAAACCAAACGTACAACACTTTTCCTTCTGCATCAGGCAAAGGAACTTTAACGCCCCAATTGCTGTCGCGCGTCATCGCTCTTGGCTGCAAGCCATTGTCCAGCCAGCTTTTACATTGACCATACACATTGTTCTTCCAATCTTTATGATCTTCGAGAATCCATTTGCGCAAAAATTCTTCATAGTTCTGCAAAGGAAAATACCAGTGTTTTGTTTTCTTTTTTACAGGAACAGCATCGCTCAAAACACTTCTTGGATTGATGAGTTGCTCCGGGCTTAATGATGATCCGCATTTTTCACATTGATCGCCATAAGCATTCGTGTTTCCACAAATCGGACAGGTTCCAACAATATATCTGTCGGCAAGAAACATTTGCTTTTCTTCATCAAAAAATTGTTCCGATTCTCTCTCTTCAAACAAACCTTTTTCATAAAGATTCAGGAAAAAGTCCTGGGCAGTCCGGTGATGAATTTCATTGGATGTGCGGGAAAAAATATCAAATGAGATTCCCATTTGCTCAAAACCTTCCGCGATAATTTTATGAAATTTATCCACGACGTGCTGTGGCGAAACATTTTCTTTCATTGCCCGGATCGTAATAGGAACGCCATGCTCATCTGTGCCGCCTACAAATTTTACATCTGCTTTTTTGGCTCTTAAATATCGTACGTAAATATCAGCAGGCAAATAACAACCGGCCAGATGGCCAATATGGGAAGGTCCGTTTGCATAAGGTAAAGCCGCTGTAATCAGGTATCTTGAAGGATTAGTCATCAACTTATATTCGAATTAATTTTTTAGAATTTACAAAATTAACTCAATTGAGGCAATGCTGAATTATTGGATTGTTGAATTATGGAATTATTGGTTTGATCAATGAATTCTTATATTGTTGTATTGTTATATTGGTATATTGTTTTCGATACTCTTCATTGTATCCGTTACTAACGGTTCTTTCTTTTTTCGCCATTATTAAGTGCTGTCATGCTAAGCCTGTCGAAGCACTGTCATGTTGAGCTTGTCGAGGCATTGTCGAAGCACTGTCATGCTGAGCTTGTCAAAACACACCGCCTTCGACAAGCTCAGGCTGACACTGTTCTTAAATTTCGACGCTTGAAGATTATTAAGTGCTGTCATGCTGAGCTTGTCGAAGCATTGTCATGCTGAGCCATCAAACTACAAATTAAGTGCGTCGGATGAATTTGCTTTTGCCTGCTATA
>JBQCFI010000347.1:0-6892 GCA_051959325.1 Ginsengibacter sp.
CACCAGGCAAGATATTCGATGTTTGACCGCTGGGTGGAAGATAAATTATTAGATGTTTTGGAAAAAGAAAAAGTGGGTTGTATTACATTTTCATCTTTAGCCCAGGGATTACTTACCGACAAATATTTGAAAGGCATTCCAGCAGATTCAAGAATTGGCCGCCATCTTGAAAACGGTGCTATTACTGAGTCGCAGGTTACTCCGGAAGTAATTGAAAAAGTGAAAAAGCTAAATGAAATTGCCAAAAACAGGAATCAATCCCTGGCTCAAATGGCACTTGCATGGATCTTAAAAGATAAAAGAATTACTTCTGTCATTCTGGGGGCAAGTAAAATAAAACAGGTGATGGAAGGAGTGCACGCGATAAAAAATATTGATTTTAGTAAAGATGAATTGGATTGGATTAACGCTATTCTTGGATAATTTAAGGTTCTATGAACGTTGAAAACAAAAAAATAATTTAAAGTAATACATGGCTTCGATCCGAATTCTTGCATTCAGCAGTTCGCGCTTTGGCAATGGCGGGTATCTTGAAACCAACCTGCCTGCTATTAAAAACTTTTTCGGCGGCAAACAAACAAATATTGCCTTTATTCCTTTTGCCACTGCGGATAGTAATTATGAAGCATACGGATTTCAGGTAAAAGAAGCCTTAAAAGATTTACAGAGCAAAATAGAAATTGTATTTCCCGAAAACGCAAAATCAATCCTTGAAAAAAGTAATGTGATTATGGTTGGCGGAGGCAATACTTTTAAACTATTGCACGACATTTATACTCTCAATCTATTGGATTTCATTCGCGATAAAGTGAATGCCGGCGTACCATATATCGGATGGAGCGCCGGCTCAAATATTCTTGGACCAACTATTGGTACAACGAATGACATGCCGATTATTGAACCAAAATCTTTTAACGCTTTGGGATTGTTTCCTTTTCAGATAAACCCTCATTATTTCAACAAAAAAACTGAAGGATTTAACGGCGAAACACGCGATGAAAGATTGGAAGAATTTCTGCAAATGAACCCAAGAATTCCGATAGCGGGTTTGCCGGAAGGAAGTTATTTGCAACTGGAAAATAATACGCTAAAATATTCTGGCACAACTGAAGGTGTATTATTTTATTACAAAAATGAAGAAAGAAATTTTACCAGAAAGAAAATAACAGACCAGTCTGATCTTTCTTTTCTTTTGTAACACCTTTACCTGCAGCAAAGCAAAAGCAGTAAAGTAATAAATAATTGATGTTTCTGTTTCAGTAATTCTAATCAATCAGGAAATTTTTACCAAAAAATAAAAATTTAAATCTTCCGCGCTCCTAACGCATTTTTATTTTTCCATTTAATTCTTCTGTAAATTCGTAATTAATGGAGAACACGCTCGACATCCCAAAGTACACAATGAACGAAGAAGAAGAAAAAAAAGAGATTCTTCGCAAATACCGTGCATTATTAAGGGCCTTAAAACCAAAATTAAAACCCGGAAGTAAAGAACAGGTAAGGGTTGCATTTGAAATTGCCGCAGAAGCGCATAAAACCACACGGCGCAAAAGTGGTGAACCCTATATTTTACATCCCTTGGCCGTAGCAATGATTTGCGTGGAAGAAATCGGACTTGGGGTACGCAGTACGATTTGTGCATTACTTCACGATACAGTCGAAGACACCGACATCACACTGGAAATGATCTCGCGAGAATTTGGCGCGGAGATAGCAAAAATTGTAGATGGCCTTACGAAAATATCCAACGTTCTTGATGCGAATTCATCTCAGCAGGCAGAAAATTTCAAAAAGATTTTGCTCACGCTTACCGATGATCCAAGAGTGATATTGATCAAACTGGCGGATCGCCTTCACAACATGCGCACGCTTGGAAGCATGAAGCGGGAGAAGCAGTTGAAAATCGCTTCCGAAACGGTTTATGTATATGCGCCGCTCGCTCACCGGATGGGTCTTTACAACATCAAAACCGAAATGGAAGACCTGGCGATGAAATACATGGAGCCGGACAGCTATCATTATATTGCCGAAAAATTAGCCAATACTAAAAGAGAACGTACCCGCTACATCAATGATTTTATCAGGCCGATCAAAGAAAAGCTGATCAATGGAAAATTTGATTTTGAAATTTATGGAAGACCAAAAAGCATTCATTCCATCTGGAATAAGATGAAAAAGAAAGGTGTTTCGTTTGATGAAGTGTATGACCTTTTTGCAATCCGCATCATTTTGAATTCGCCGCCCGAACGTGAAAAAGAAGATTGCTGGAAAGTTTACAGCCTGGTTACGGATGAATACAATCCTTCCAGCGAGCGGCTTCGCGACTGGCTCAGCAATCCTAAAAGCAACGGATACGAAGCATTGCATACAACAGTGATGGGTCCGCATGGAAAATGGGTGGAAGTGCAGATTCGTACGAAGCGAATGAATGATATTGCGGAGAAAGGATTGGCGGCGCACTGGAAATATAAAGAAGGCACATCTGAAGAAAACAGGTTTGATAAATGGTTTCAGCAAATACGTGATATGCTTGCAGCCCAGGATACCAATTCAATAGATTTTCTGCAGGATTTTAAACTCTCCTTTTTAGCGGAAGAAATATACGTTTATTCTCCAAAGGGAGATATTAAAATGTTGCCAAGCGGCGCTTCTGCCTTGGATTTCGCGTTTGCTGTTCATACGGCAATTGGCGAAAAATGTATTGGAGCAAAAGTGAATCACAAGCTGGTTCCCATTGGCCATAAATTGCGTAGCGGCGACCAGGTAGAAATCATTACGTCAACCAAACAAAAGCCAAAAAGCGAGTGGTTGAAAATGGTGGTAACTACCAAAGCAAAATCTAAAATTAAGGATTCATTAAAAGAAGAAAAAAGAACGATAGCAGAAGAGGGCAAAAATATTTTGCAGCGAAAATTAGATGGTTTGGGAGTTCCGATGAACCAGGCAAATGTGGAAGAAATCACCAACTTTTATAAGCTCAATTCTTCACTGGATTTATTTTATGACATTGCTGTAAAAAAAACAGACCTGCGTGAATTAAAAGATTTCCAGGTTTTAGGCGATAAAATTTCTGCACCTAAAGTTGTGAAACCACCGGTTGAAGAAAAAGCCTTAACAACTTTAAAAAAGGATAAAAAGGATAACGAGTTAATCATCTTTGGAGAAAGCAGCGATAAGATCATGTATTCACTTGCCAATTGTTGCAAGCCGATTCCCGGAGACGATGTTTTCGGATTTGTAACCCAGGGTGAAGGCTTAAAAATTCATAGAACAAATTGTCCGAATGCCGCGCGGCTTTTGGCAAATTATGGGCACCGGGTAGTGAAAACAAAATGGGTGAAGAATAAAGAAATATCGTTTCTTACCGGCATTAAAATTATCGGACTCGATGATGTCGGTGTTATCAATAAAATTACCAATCTTATCAGTGGAACTTTAAAAATAAATATCAACGCACTTACCATCGAAGCCAAGGAAGGTTTATTTGAAGGAAATGTAAAAGTTTACGTCCATGATAAAGACGAACTCGACGACCTGGTAACCAATTTAAAAGGATTGCCGGGTATTGAAAGTGTAGAACGTTATGATACTGAATAAGAATATCCGTTATTTATTCTTTCGCTGTAAATTTTGTAATATTAATGCAGAAAGCTTTCAATCAATGGAAATAGTTTAGATGGTTCTTCGACTTGTGGATTGTGCCCAGATCTTTCAAACATTACAAATTTTGCCTGCGGCAATATTCTTTAAATTTTTCCATCATAACCGGCACGGCTACACGATCGTATCGTCCTCCATAAATCAACACCGGCATTTTTAAATTTTTTAATTCCTTGCGATAATCAAAAGTCCCTATATCGCTTCCCACCAGGAAATCGCCATCCCTACCAACCATCTGGTAATATAATTTTGAATTGAAAGAATTGGGATAAGGTTTTTGTCCACGGGATAAGAAGTTAGTGGGATTATAAGCATACAAAAAACCATAAGGAACTTTTCAATATAATCTTTGATGTTCCGGATCACTTGATACAGCACCTCTTTCACGAATCATCATCAAGGAATCCCAAACTTCCGGGTAATTGGTAGCGATTTCATGATTGCTATTGTCATCATTTTTTTGCCACATGATATAACTGTGAAAAGTATTTGCCAGGATGAGATGATTTACATGTTCTGGATATTTCAGCGCATATCCCTGGGCAACAACACCGCCATACGAATGACCAAGTACATTTAATTTATTAAAATGAAGCGCTTTTCTCAATCCTTCAATATCTTCGACATCACGTGAAAGGGTATATTCTTTCACATCTTTTGCTGTATCACTTTTTCCTCTTCCAAAGGCATCGAAATATATGATTTCATTATCTTTTGCCAAAGAATCAAAGACACGATAGCCTAAGTGAGCGCCACCCGGGCCCCCGGGAATAATAATCAATGGATCACCTTTCCCAACCAAAACCACATAAAGTTTTGCTCCATTTACCGTTACATATTTTCCATCTGTATAGCTGCTTGGAAAATTTTGCGCATAAGCAAATGCAAAACTTAAAAGTAGTGTAAAGGATAAGAATATCTTTTTCATTTATTTTTTATTGCTGAAGATAAAAAAAAAGTGCTCTTTTCTTTCAGTTTGTTAGCTTTTTTCTTTTGTTAAAGGAATGAAAAAGCATTTTTATTGATTAAACAACCACCAAAAATTTCATTCTATTATTTGAAAAGCAAGCAAAAAATTTAAAAACATCGATCATTTTAAAATTTAAACCTCATGAAAAATTTACTACTCGGCCTTTTTGTCATTACCGCTTTTGCAGCATGCAAAAGCAATTCTGATCAGAACGATCAAACCCGGAATATTCAATTATTGTCGGACTCTACCACTTACAATAACAATGTTTTTTCAGATACAAATAAAGTGGTAAAAGCGGAAGAAATTCCAGCTAAAATCAGCGAGAAACCCCGTACAATCGTTAAAGTGAAAAGTCCTGCAAAAAGCCCAACAAAAATCGTGACTACTTCTCCGGTTCCTGACCAGGTTACTAATGTTCCAACAGTGGCGACTCCACCTGTAGTTACAAATCCTGTTCCTGCAAAAACTACAGTTGACAATCCATCCAGCGGAACGAATTCAGCAGAAACTGCCTCCACCGGAAGTGAAACAAAAGTTCAGAAGAAGAAAGGATTAAACAAAGCGTCTCAGGGAGCGATAATCGGCGGCGTTACCGGCGCGGTTGGCGGTGCCATTATTAGCAAGAAAAAAGGTATGGGCGCGGTAGTAGGTGGAATTGTGGGAGCAGCCGGCGGCTATATTATCGGAAAAAAGATGGACAAAAAGGATAACAAATTTGAACTGGAATAAGGTTAGCTTTTAATGACAGTAAAAAGCCTTTCTTTTGCGAAAAGAAGGGCTTTTCTTTTAATATTTAATTTAGTTCTAATGCTGAACACAATTAAAAACAAGGTTTTCACAAAATTTGCACAATTTTTCACAAAGTTTGCAATAATTGGCATTATTTTCTCCCTTACCGTTTTTTGAATATGTATTTTTCACGAAAATTAAGAGTTATGAAATTCAGATTCATCAAAAAAGCGTTTTTACCAGTTCTGTTCTTAGTCGCCTTTTCTGCTTGTAACAGTAATAAAAAAGCCGACACCAGAAATATTCAGTTACTAACGGATTCTACTGCATACAGGAATAGTGTATCTTCTGATTCTGCGAGAATGAAAAATGAGAACACGATACCTGCAACCACTATTCATCATAAGGCATCAGAGACTCATACTTCTTCAAATTCAGAAAAAGAATCGAAATCGCCGACATCTTCAACTTCCGGAACCGTGTCCAAATCAGGTAGTTCTTCAACTTCCGGAACAGCAAGTAATTCAGGCTCTTCCACTAACCAAGGCAGTCAGAAAAAAGGATGGAGCAAAGGAGCGCAAGGCGCGGTAATTGGTGGTGCAACCGGAGCCGTTGGTGGAGCAATTATTTCAAAACATAAAGGCACCGGAGCAGCCATTGGTGCGGCAGTTGGAGCAGCAGGCGGATACATTATTGGCCACGAAAAGGATAAAAAAGATGGCCGGGTACAAAAGAAATAGTTATGTTAATCTTCAAAAAAATCCTCTTGCAAAATATAGGAGGATTTTTTTGCGATAAAATCAAAATATCACTTTGCCCTGTCGTATTGCAATGGCCAGGGCAAATCCACCCCCAATTCTTTGGCCGCATGTAGTGGAAAATAAGGTTCACGCAATAATTGACGGGCCATAATAATCAGATCAGCTTTTTTATCTTGTAAAATTTCTTCAGCCTCGTGCGCCGTTGTAATTAATCCTACTGCAGCTGTAAGTATATGCGCTTCTTTTTTTATTTTTTCAGAAAAAGGAACCTGGTACAGCGGACCAACGGGAATTTTTTGTTCATGAGAATTTCCACCGGTGGAGCAATCAATTACATCTACTTCGTTTTCTTTTAAAATTTTTGCAAGAGCCGCAGAATCATTTTCATCCCACCCAGCAGGCACCCAATCGGTAGCGGAAATTCTTACGAATAACGGCGAACCTTTTTTCATCGCACCTCGCATTTCTTTAATAATTTCTAAAAGCAGTCGGATGCGGTTTTCAAAAGAACCGCCGTATTCATCTTTACGAAAATTGCTAACCGGAGATAAAAATTCGTTCACTAAATACCCATGCGCTCCATGAATTTCAAAAACTTCAAAGCCTGCTTCGACGGCTCTTTTCGTGGCATCTGCAAATTCCTTTACCAGTTGTTTGATTTCATCTGTTGTCATTGCCGATGGCGCCGGTTCACCATCTTTAAAAGCAACCGCGCTTGGTGCCACTGTTTGCCAACCGCCTTCTTTTTCAGTCAGTGCGACGCGACCTT